>CAZXUS010000006.1:0-21677 GCA_964643985.1 uncultured Bdellovibrionales bacterium
TTGAAAAAATTACTGGTCAACCAATTGATTATTATTTAAGTATTAATTTTGAAGGTTTCAAACAAGTCATCGACGAACTAGGCGGAATTGTTATTCAAGTAGAAAAAGATATTATCGATTATAGATACCCCGGACCAGGAACTTCCTATGAAACATTTGAAATAAAAGAAGGTTCGCATCTAGTCAATGGGAATGTCGCTTTAAAATACGCCCGGGTTCGGCACCTTGCTGGGGGAGATTTTGCTCGCTTAAAAAGACAACAGGAAATTATTTCCTCTGCTAAACGAAGAGCGCTTTTAATCGAAAATTTTGTCAATCCGATTAAATTAGGCAATTTGCTGGAAATTGCTGGTGAAAATATTAGAACTGATATTCAACTTGATGAAATTCCCGCCTTCATAAAACTCTTCAATAACATCAACACCTATGAAATGAATACTAAAGTCTTAGATGCTTGGAGTCCCAATTCGCTATTGGCCGTTTCTCATGTTCTTTTAGGAAATGTTAATGCTTTTATTTTGGTTCCAAGAACTGGAAATTATAAAGAGATTCAAAGCTTAGCTGCTAATATTTTTGATTTGGAAAAAATTAAGAAAGAAAAATCAGAAATTGCCAAAGAAAACGCAAAAATAATTTTAATATCCGAAAATTATCAAAATCAAACTAAAATAAAAAACTTGTTCAAGAAAATGAATTATGAAGTTAGTCTTGAAAAAAATTCTGAACTTGCTCAGCAATGTCAAAATGAAATTAAAATATTCAGTTTTAAAAATGATAAGTATTTTACTTTAAGCGATTTAGCTACTAAATTCAACACAGAAGTTGAAGAAATTGCCAATCTTGATTACTCAGCTGACATCGTGCTCTGTTTCCCTTCCGAAAAACTTAAAAAAATGGAAACACAAATTATTCAATCTAACGTCGATGAATTTGAGGGTGGACTAATTCTAGATGATGATGGTAATATACTTTATAACAAGTAGATTTTTTAACTAATGACTAATTTAATTTTATGAAAATAATTTTTGGCTTAGGAAATCCTGACGATAAATATTTAAAAACTCGACACAATATTGGTTTTAGACTTTTAGATTTATTGGCCGATAAATATTCAGCTGACTTCAAATTTGATAAAAATTCTAATTCTAAAATAGCCGAAATAATTCTTGAAAATAAAGAAAAACTCCTGCTTTGTAAACCTCAAACTTTTATGAATAACTCTGGACAAACAATTAGTGCTCTAACTAATTATTACAAAACTGAACTTTCCGATATTTTAATTGTCCAAGATGAAATAGATTTACCTTTTGGTCAAATTAAATTTTCAGAAAATTCCGGATCAGCTGGTCACAAAGGAATTCAGTCAATTATTGATCACTTAAAAACCAAAGATTTTAAAAGATTACGTTTTGGTATTAAAAGCGAAAATAATATTCTGACCACCGAAATATTTGTTTTGAAAAATTTCTCAAAAGAAGAATCAGAATTTATAGAAAAAATCGAAATCAAAAAACTTTTGTTAAAATCATTTTTATAACTTTTTTACAAAAAAAAACAGCTCGATGTCGTTCATAGAATTTAGGTAAGGCTAGGAGGGAAATTGCTTTACACTAAGCTTACGAACGACATTAAGCTGTCTTTCATACAAAACTGCATCTTAACAAAAAATACAGTTTAACATTCTATCAAACTATTTACATAAGTCAAGAAAAACTAATTTTAGAAATAAATTCACACCCATACTCTAGAGTATGGGTGTGAATTTATTTAGATTTTTATTTTTATTTTACGTCGATACATTGAAGTATTCACGTAAGATATTAAATGAAAAAATTATTTAAAATATTTTACTTTCTTTCATTCGCTAGTGAATGAAAGAAAATTACTTTTTTAAAATTATCCAATAAAAATACGGATATTTTTTAAATCATGTCCTTACAAATGTAATGACATATGTAAGTACATAAATAACAACCTTTTAAATTTTTAGTTTACGTTAATACGTTGGCGTATCAACGTAAAATATTTAAGAAAATTATTATTTGAAAAGATCTTCAAAAATAAAATAACCAATAATTTAAAGCCAATTATTCCAAATAGCAATTGATAGCAAAATTAGTAAAACTCCTGCTACTAAACGCATATATTTTTTGGACTTCTCTCTCCATTCTTCAACTTTTTCAACTTTTTTCCAAACAAAAATTGTACCAAAAACAATTATTAAAAGTGGCAAAACAAAGAATACGTTATATAAAATCAAATAGCCAAAAGCAAAAACTTCTTTAGTGCTTAAGATAGAAACATAAGCTAAGGGAATACCTGAAGTGCAAGGTAATTCAACTAGACTCGCCAATAAAGCTAAAATAATAGCGCTTGTCACGGTTCCTTTTTTTGTTAATTTTTCCAACATCGGTTTGGTCTTTTTTGAAATTTCAAAAGAAAACCATTTTCCATAAAAGAAATAATCCTTAATCATCACCAAACCAACCACTAGAGCAAAAGCCGAAATTGCAATTCGAACTTCTCGCGCAATTTGCAAAACAGAGATAATTTTAATCAAGCCAAACATAAAAAATAAATAGAACAAGAAAGTAGTAACGACAAAAGCAATTCCAGCTTTCAAGGCTTTTCGACTGGAACCAATTCCCATTAAATAAACCAACAAAAACATTAAAACTGAAAACATACAAGGATTAACACCGTCAGCTAATCCCAAGATTCCACCCAAAAAACAAAGTGATCCATTTTCTTCTAGGCAAAGTTCTTTTCCGAAAACCTGAATGGTTTTGTGCGTGCTATGATCTTCGACGTCTTCTTTTTGTTCTTCAACATTAGCATTACTTGAATTTTTGACAATTGGTTTCAGTCCCAATTCTTGATCTAAGAATGAATTGCAAACTTGTGTGGAACATTCTTCAATTCGATTTTTAATTGTTTTTCCAATCCCTCTTTCACTATTAAAACCAACGATCGGTTCATCTCCAATCACAAGAGTAGGAACACCACCCGATAAATCAAATTTATCCACGACTTTCTCAAAAATTCGTTGATTGGATTTTTCTTCAACCAACATCGATTCAATTTCTAAATTTGGATAATCACTTTTAATTTTATTCAAAAATTTCATTTCGGCCTTACAATGCGGACAAGCAGAAGAATGAAAGACATAAATTCGAACTTGATTCAATTCTTGAGCTTCAGCTTGAAGACTACCCAGTAATCCCGATAAGAATAAACTACTAAAAAATAATATTGAAAAAAATACTCTTCTCATTTTTAATTTTAATTATTAATTTTAAAAAATTGTCGTTGTTTAATTTTCGTTTTAACTTCTGACTACGAATAATCAGCTAAAACCATTTTCCTTCTTTTCATCCAAACATTTTGGCATAAACCAAATCCTATCATAACCACCAATAAAAAACTACCCCCATAACTCAAAAATGGCAAGGATATTCCCGTGACGGGAACGATTCCGATGTTCATTCCAATGTTAACGGTCACCTGATAAAAAAACATTATCGAAACTCCACCCACCACTAATTGTCCAAATCTATCCCTGGCTTCTTTGACGATGCAAAATAACCGATAAAATAAAATCCAATAAAATCCAATCGTCAAAAACGAACCAATCAATCCAAATTCTTCATTAATAGAAGCAAAAACAAAATCAGTGTGTCTTTCTGGCAAAAAATTTAGCTGACTTTGCGACCCATTTCCAATTCCTTTTCCAGTTATTCCACCCGAGCCAATCGCAATCATAGACTGAATAACGTTATAACCACTTCCCAAAGGATCTCTTTCTGGATTCATAAAAGTTTGAATTCTTTCTTTTTGGTAATCTTTTAATAAAACGCCCCAGCTCAAAAACAATCCTATTAGAGCAATTAAAAATAATCCTAATAAATATTTCTTATTAACTCCGGCCAGCAAAGCCATTCCTAACCAAATCACAATTAAAACTGAAGCAGAGCCTAAATCCGGTTGTTTTAAAGTTAAAAATATTGGTAAAGCCATTATTAGAAAAGAGCCTAGAAATCCCTTAAAGCCAATTTTTAAATGACCAATTTTTACAAAATAACTCGCTAAAAATATTATAGAAAAAATTTTAACCAACTCAACCGGTTGAAAATTAAAAAAACCTAGCCGAAACCAGCCAGAAGTTCCTCGAATATTGCTACCAAATAAAAAAACCGCTAAAAGTAGTCCAACACTAACAAAATACAATAAATTACTATATTTTCTCCAAGTTCGATAATCATAGAAACTGAAAAACAAAAAAAGTGCAATTCCAATCCCTAAAAAAATAAACTGTTTATGAAAAATATTTACACTACCGCTCTCAGTTCCGATAGAACAAGAATAGATTGTAATTAAACCTGAAATTAATAAGAAAAAAACTGCCCCGACGCTTTTCCAGTCTAATTTTAAAATTTTTCTTATCATAAACCATGCTTATACTTATTAGCATTATGCTCATCAAGAGTTTTTGAAAAAATAGTTTCTCCGGTCGTAAAATCACTCAAAAAAAAGTAATAGTCAGATTTTTCTGGTGAAATTGTGGCTTTAATTGATTTTATCCCTGGATTACTAACTGGCCCTGGTGGCAATCCAATATTTTGATAAGTATTATAAGGCGAATCAATTTTAGTGTCTTCAATGGTGTATTGTTTTTTATCTTCGCCTAGAACATAAGCCAATGTAGCGCAACTTTGGAGAAAATATTCATCATCAACTCGATTCCAAAAAATTCCCGCCACAATTTCTTTATCCTGATCAGAACGAACTTCTTTTTCCACAACCGAAGCCATTGTTAAAATCTGATGTAAAGTTTTATCTTGTTTCTCGATAGACTGCAACATCTCTGAAGAAACTTTTTCTTCAAAATTATTAATAAATTTAACAGCAAGTTTCACAGCGTCATCTTCAAGATAAACATAATAAGTATCTGGGAAAAGATAACCCTCTAAATCAATTCCATCTGGAAGATTGGTTAAAAAAGAATACTTATTTCTAAAATCCATACAGTCACAATCCACTCCAGTTTGACAACGACAATTAACAATTTTTTCAAATTCTTCACCCAAAGTCAAATCCAATTCTTTGACTCTTTCAATTATTTTAGTATTAGTAAATCCTTCAGGAATAACCAGTTTCTGGTAAGCTTCTTTTATTTTCCCCTCCACTATTTTTCTAGTAATTTCCTGGATACTCATATTGGGACTTAACTCATATTTTCCCGCTTGAATTTTTTGAGTTAAATTTTCAGAACGTAAATAATAATAAAAATAATATTTGTTTTTAACCAAATTTGCCTCAGCTAATTTAATTCCAATAGTTTTGGCCCCTTCATTTTTTTCTATTTCAAATAATTGAGCAATATTAGAATCACTAACTCGACTGCTCAAAGCTTTAGAGCGAAAAATAAAAAATGAAAAAATCGCTGAAATCATTAATAATAGCAAAAATAACAGAAATAATTTTATAATCTTATTCATAAAATCAATTATTTAATTATCTTTTAAAATAAATATCGTAAATTAAAAAACAAAGATTTTAAATCTTATTTTTTATATTTTTTATTCTTTGTCTTCGCTTAAATAGACTTCTTCTCCATCTTTCAATCCTGATAAAATTTCAACAAATCCGGTGTCACCTACTAATCCAGTTTTAATTTCTTTTTCAATTAATTTGTTATCTTGCATCACCATAATAAATTCTTTTCCATCTTTTTCGAAAACAAATTGGTCTGAAGCTCTCAATACTTGTTCCCTGGAATCAACCAAAACGTCAATATCAGCGCTCATTCCTTCTTTGAAATTCATTTTAGAGGTCTCAATAGAGGTCTCTATTTTTAATTTAGCTTTGTAATAAACAACGTCTTGAATAACAGTCGAAGCTGGTTCAATCTCAATTATTTTAGCCGTAAATTTTTCATCATATTCAAAGGCGTCAAAAGTAATTTCAGCTAATTGACCTAGCTTCAATTCTGAGATGTCAGATTCTGGAACATCCGCTTCCAAAACAAAATCGTTAGTAATCATTTCGCCAAAAGATTCGCCTAAGCTAGCACTTCCAATCACTTCTCCTTTTTCATAATTCACTTTAGAAATGACTCCATTCAAAGGAGCTTTCAAGGAAGAATTAGCCAAAGAATCCAAAGCGATTTGATAATCAGCCTGAGCAGCAATGACAGTCGCGTCCCGACTAGATTTAGCATAATCAGATTCAACAGTTTCTAGACTTTCTTCGGCGGTATCCAAGGAATTTTCAGCTGAAATTACGTTAAGAGTTCTGCTTTTCTTGGTAGTTTCCAAGGCTTCTTCGGTGCTATTTTTAGAATTATTAGCAGTCGTTAAAGTCAATAAAGCGCTTTTGGCTTCTTTACTGCTAACCAGAGAATCAACGACCACTTGATTATAATAACTTTCAGCGTCTTCTTGATAATCAACGGCGTTGTCGCAAGCAACTTCCGCCGCGTCCACTAGTTGATCGTGATAATCTTCCATCGCCTCTAGATAATCCTCAGCATTATCAACGCTTTCAAGCGCCTCTCTGCTGGAATCATCACTCATCTTAGCTATTAAGATAGCCTTATCTAAAGCCGCCTTGGCTTTCTTGACTTGCTCGTTGAGAATATTATTGTCTAAAATTCCAACAATATCACCTTCAATAACTTTGTCACCAATTCTAACTTTAATATCCTGGACTCTACCGACATTTTCAAAATTCAAAGCAATTGGACTTTCAGAAATTAAAGAACCCGTGACAGAAATGGTTTTTTTTAAATCGCTTTTTTCAACGATTTCTTTTTGCAAGTTTTTAATATCGACGTCTTTTTTAGACCACATAAAAAAGCCAATGATTATAACTGTCATTATCGAACCTATTAATATCCATTTTTTTGTTTTCGTCATTAATTTTTTAAAAATCATTAAAATTTTATTTTTTCAGCTTGAATAATTCTAGGGTATTTCTCAATAAAATTGCCACTGTAATTGGCCCAACGCCCCCGGGAACTGGAGTGTAGAAAGTATTTTTACCTTGAAAATCTTTTGAATCAAAATCTCCTTTCAATTTTTTCCCTTCTCGAGAAATTCCTACGTCAATAATGCCAACTTCTTTTTTAAGCATTTCTTTTTTGATAAAATGAGGCTTTCCAACAGCAGAAATTATTAAATCCGCCTTGAAAAGTTCTGCCTTTAATTCAAGATCATCCGCGATAATTCTTTTGACTTTTGCTCCTTTTTGCTCCAAAATATTTTTCAAATTTTTGCTAAAAATTCCAGAGTTAGAAATTATCAAAACATTTTTTTCAGTCAAATCATATTTCACCTCAGCTAAAATTTCTAAAACTGCCCCATGCACTGGTGCTATTATTTTATCAATTTTTCTTTTCTGATTAACGGGGTGGAAACAATCCACATCTTTTTTAGGTTCAATTGCTTCGATTATTTTATCGGTATCAAATTTAGCTGGCAAAGGTAATTGAACTAAAATAGCATCCATGTCTTCATCTTGATTTAGAATTTCAATGGTTTTGATGATATCTTCTTGCTCATCATCTTCGCAAAATCGATAAAGATGAGTATCGATTCCGACCTTCATCGCTTCTTCGGTTTTTTTACTCACGTAGATTTCTGATTCTTCATTAGTGCCAATCAAAACAACCGCCAAATTCGGACGCACTTCGGCATTTTGAACTTTTTGACTATTTAAAGCTAAAACTTCTTCAACAATTTGGTCTTTTATTCTTTCGGCAATCGCCTTGCCATCAATAATCTTGCTTTTCATACACTTGGAATTGGAAAATTTTTAGAGAATTCTTTTACTTCACTTTTAATTTCTTTTAATATCGTCTCATTATCTCGATTTTCAATAGCTTTGTCAATCCATTCTACGATTTTTTTAATTTCTGCCTCCTTTATTCCTCTAGTAGTAATGGCGGGTGTGCCAAATCGAACTCCAGAAGGTTTCATTGGTGGATTAGGATCGTTAGGAATAGTAGAGCGACTGACTGAAATTCCGCATTGCTCCAAAGCAGTCTCGGCCATTTTTCCATCGATCTCCTTACTAGTCATATCAACGACCAATAAATGATTGTCAGTTCCGTCAGAAATTACTCGATAGCCTTTTGCTTGAAATTCTTTAGCCATCGCTTGAGCATTTTTAATAACCTGCTCGCCCCATTCAACAAAACCTGGTTTCAAAGCTTCCCCAAAAGCCACTGCTTTTGCAGCGTTGATGTGATCATGTGGACCACCTTGCATTCCAGGAAAAACGGCTTGATCTACTTGTTTGGCATATTTCTCTTTACACATTATCATTGCTCCTCTCGGTCCTCTCAAAGTTTTATGAGTGGTCGTAGAAACTACATCAAAAAATGGAACGGGATTACTCATTTGCTTTGTTGCAATCAAACCAGCGGTGTGAGCAATATCAGCAAAAGTATAAGCTCCAATTTCATCAGCAATTTCTTTGAATTTTTCCCATTCAATTTCTCGAGAATAAGCGCTATAGCCCGCTACAATCATTTTTGGTCTTTCTTTCAAAGCCACTTTCCGAACTTCTTCCATATCAATTTTTCCTGTTTTTGAATCAACTTCATATTGAACAAAATTATAAAGCATTCCTGAGAAATTCACCGGATGACCGTGGGAAAGATGTCCTCCGTGATCCAATTTCAATCCCATTACTTTATCTCCGGGTTTCAAGAAAGCAAAATAAACAGCGGCGTTAGCGGGAGAACCAGAAAGCGGTTGAACATTCACATGCTCAGCATTGAAAAGCTTTTTTGCTCGTTCGATAGCAATATTTTCAGCTTCATCAATTACTTGATTTCCGCCATAGTATCGATGGCCTGGATAGCCCTCACTGTATTTATTAGTCAAAACAGAACCCATCGCTTCCAAAACTGCCTTGGAAACATAATTTTCTGAGGCAATCAATTCGATCTCGTTGATTTGTCGTTCCTTTTCTTTTTCGATTATATCAAAAACGGCTTTGTCTTCATTCTTTAAATTTTCATAATTCATTTTAATATTTTAATTCTTATTTAGAATTCAGCTCTCTTCTATAGAATAAAAATGATTATGTCATGATGTTTTAAATTAAATTTAAATTTAAGTAATTAGTCATTGGTCATCAAAAACGCTAATTTTATTTTTCGATTGCCAATGACTAATTGCTGATAAATAAAATATTCTTAAAAACTCTAGATAAAATATTACTTATCCCTTTCATAAGAATTTATAGAACTCGTTTCTGGTCCATCTATCCCAAAAAAGTAATGCCACCAATAATAGTAATTAGGTCGGTCTATTTCAACTTCTGGCTTAGAAGGCTCTGGCTCTTGAACCGCTTTTTCAATATCATCTTTTTTGACAATCACTACTTTTTCACCTTTTTTAACTAAATTCAATTTTTGCTTGGCTTCTCTCTCCTTAAAATCATCCGTTTGAAGATAGCTAGAAAGTTGTTCTAAATTTTTATTCTTTTTTTCAAATTCATCAATTTGATTTTGTAAATCGAGCACTTCCTGATTGATACCCTTTTGAGTGTGTTTGGTTTGAAAAAAATGATAACCAGCAAAACCAATCAAAACCACCAAAACTATCATCAAAGATTTCACTTTAATGGATTGCCAGCCACTGCTTTTGTTATTATATTTGTTTGAATTAAACAATTTTATTTTTCAAAAAATTAAAAAGATCTCAGCAAAGGAATAATAGTAAAACCAACCATTCCGATAATTCCCAAAATTCCCACAAAAATCCAAATAGTTTTAAGTAATTTCCTTCTTTTGTTTATTAACATATTTTTATATTTAGCTAAATATTAGATTATTCAACAAATCAAGCTGAAACTAACAATTTTATTGCTCTCAACTTAAATTTATTCTTCTCTATAAAGAACTGTTTCCAGTCCCCTTTAAATAAATTATATAATAACTCTTCAAAATTTACAACCAAAAAATTTCCCTTGGGTTGAACCCAAGGGGAGCTTAATATTTTTTTTATGTCTCATTCTTAAAATATTTTTAAAACAATAAAAAAACCACCGGGATACTGCTGTATCACGCGGTGGTTTATTAAACTTCAAGATTGAAATCTTGACAATAAGTTGGAGCGAATATTTAAGTAAACGCTCCAACGAAGCTTCAACATTAATCTAAGAAATATTTTTCGAAGATCATTCTTCTCTTTCTAATCAGACGTAGTAATACCCAAAGAAAAATTAATAATGGATATTTCATGAAATTTATTGTCATCAAAATGTCTCCGGACGAAACCAATATCGTCAGAGCAATGTACAGCAAGATATAATAGAAAACTTTCATCTCTTTCAATTCCTCCGAAGCAGTTATAAACGCCTTTTTTTCTACGCTCGGAAATGCTTCCGCCATTGCCTCGTGATAAAGATTTCTTCTATATTCCGAATATGTAAGCCCCATTTTAATCTCCCTTCCCAGCTTTTGGCCAGAATTTATTTAAGTTAGTTTATATTATTACCGTTTAATCAACCATTTTAAATGATTAGCTAAAAGGCAATAACACTTTTTTCAAAGTTCTTGTTGGTTTCTTGTTTAGTCGATTTCTTAGGTTGAAACATAAGTATAGCATACTTTTATGTTTTTGTCAATAGATTAACAGGGGCGCTAGATTAGATAAGAAAATTTAAAGCTAAATCTAAAACTAAATTATTGACTATTGTTAAATTTTCTGTTAAGCTTTCTTTAGTTGTTTGAAAGGGTTTTCCTAGAGAGAGCTATTTCATTCCTTGTCTTATAGAATAATTTTTATTTAAATACAATGCCAAAACGAACCTACCAACCTAAAAAGAAGAAACGAGCCCGAACTCATGGTTTTTTAAAAAGAAGTGAGACTGAAGATGGCAAAAAAATTCTTCAAAGACGAAGAAGAAAAGGACGAGTTAAATTGACAGTTTAATTGTTTATAATTCTGCTGAGTCTTAAATGTTGCCCAAAAAACATAAATTAAAAAGCAATTCAAAAATAACTCAAGTCTTCAAAAATGGAAAAACTGTAAAAAGCAGTTTTTTATTTTTAAGATATCGAGCCAATCAGTCCAAGAAAACTAAGGCGGCTTTTTCAATTGGCTTAAAATACTCCAAAAAGGCGGTGGCTCGCAATAAAGCTAAGAGAATTTTGCGAGAAGCAATGCACCAATTCACCGAGCAAGTTAGCGCTGGCTATGATTTAGTGTTTTATTTTGATAAAAATTTTAAAGATGAATTTAGCTTGAAAATTGCCGAAGAAAATATGAAAGCTTGCCTTTCTCAGGCAAAACTATTAAAATAAGCAGGTGCTTGAAGATTTATTGATTAAAAATTCTATTTCAAGCACAATTTGTATATAAAATAAATTAAAAATTAATAAAGAAGAAAATGTCATTAATAACCGGTTTTTTCTCAGCAACGATTTATCAACCATTGTTTAATATCCTAATAAGCATCTATAATTTTATTCCAGATTTAGGAGTTAGCATTATTCTAGTGACGGTTTTAATTCGAGTATTATTATTACCTCTTTCTAAAAAATCGATTGAATCCCAAAAACAAATGCAAGAGATTCAACCTCAAATCAAAGCTATTCAAGCCAAGTTCAAAAATGACAAAAAAGCTCAAGGTGAAGCTATAATGAAGTTTTATAAAGAAAAAAAAGTAAATCCGGCTGGAGGTTGCTTGCCTTTGATTATACAATTGATTATTTTGATTGCCCTTTATCGAGTTTTCTTGGCGGTAATTGATTATGATTCAGCTACTACCCTGCTCTACAGCTTCGTTCATAATCCAATGGAAATCAAAAATATTTCTTTAGGGTTTTTAGACGTGACGGCAACTGGAAAAATCAATCTTCCTTTGGCGCTAGTCACCGCTGGACTTCAATATTGGCAAGGTAAAATGATGATGCAAAGAACCGAGAAAAATAAACCAGTTGCGAAGAAAGATCCCAACAAGGAACCTGAATTCGGGGAAATTATGCAGAAACAAATGCTTTATATGGGTCCAGTTTTGACTTTAGTAATTGGACTAAGCTTTCCAGCAGGATTATTGCTTTATTGGTTCGTGACAACTCTATTTATGGTCGGTCAACAATATTGGATTTTAAATAAAGAAAAAGTTGAAGCTAAATAAAGGACTGTTTCCAATGTTTCTATTGGCAATTATAAAGATTTGTTTTAAAATAGCTGATATAGTAGAATTATCCGAAAAGACCCTAGTTAAAAAAATTTCAAAAGATAATTAATTAATTTGAATAAAATGATAACCGAAGAACAAAAAAAGACGTTGGAAAAAGTGACGAAGGAAATTCTCGAGAAACTTAATATGAAAGGCAATGTTTTCATTGTGACAAACGCTATGCCTGACGACGACGATTCAATTTGCGTTCAAATTCAAAGCAAAGATTCTGGTTTTTTAATAGGAAAATCTGGCAACAATCTTTTTGCTCTTCAACATTTAATTAGAATTATTGTTTCTAAGCAATTAGAAGAAAAACTAAATTTTATAGTGAATGTTAATAGTTATATTGAAAATCAACGAGAAGATATTATCGACAAAGCCGCCAATGTCATTGCAGAAGTAGAAAAAACTGGTCAAGCCATCGAATTAAATCCGATGAATAGCTACGAAAGAAGATTGGTTCATATGAAAGTTGCTCGAAAAAATTCAGTAGAAAGCGAAAGCGTTGGAGAGGGACTAGAGCGAAGAGTGCTTATCAAGCCAGCTGAATAAAATAAAAAAAATCGATATAAACAAAAAATAAATTAAGTGCTGTTGAAAAATTTAACAATCGAAAAGCTTATTAAATAATGCTTTTAGACAGTTTGAAAAATGCACTGATTTTTTTAAATACCCATAAAGATGAGCATTTCAAGAAAGATTACCTATAATGTTATTTTTTCTTCAATTGCCAAAGTTCTTAGCACTGCTACGGCTTTGGTCGGAATTGGACTAATAACTAGATATCTTGGACAAGATGGATTCGGACTTTATGCCACCGCCTTGGCTTTTTTGCCACTTTTTGGGGCTTTGGGTGATTGGGGCTTACCACAAACCACAGCAATGAAAATTGCTCAGCCCAAAGCTAATGAGAAAAAAATTGTGGCCAACATTATTGGACTAAGACTTTTTATTTCAGTTATTATCCTGCTGATAACGCCGTTGATTGTTCCCTTCCTGCCTTACAGCTATGAATTAAAAATTGCAATAGTTATTGTGGCCGGTTCTTATATGCTTTCTTCTCTTTATCAAATTTTGATTGGAATGTTTCAGAAAAGGCTAATTATGGATCGTGTGACCGGAGCTGAACTTGTGGGAAAAATAATTCAAGTTGGTTTAATTGCCATTGGAGTCTATCTTCAATGGAATTTTTATTTAATCGTCGGAACGCTTTTTGTAAATATGTTCCTGAATTTTTTGTTCGTTTTTTTACTTTCTCGAAAATTTATCAAATTCAAACCTGCTTTTGACTTTAAATATTGGAAAATTATCTTAAGACAATCTATTCCGCTTGGAATGGCCACTGCGTTGACCTTTGTTTATTTTCGATCAAATACCATTCTCTTATCAATCTTACGTCCGCCTGAAGATGTTGGAATTTTTAGTGCCGCTCAAAAAGTCATTGAAAATATTAGTTTTTTCCCAGCTATGATTGTTGGCTTAACAATGCCCCTTTTTTCTTATTATCTAGTCAAAGACAAAACTAAATTCAAATTTTTAGTCAATGAAAATTATAAAATATTTTTCATATTGACCGTTCCATTAGTGATCGGTGGATTATTATTAGCTGATAAAATGATTGCTTTAATAGCTGGACCAGATTTCTTTGAGTCAATTTTAGTTCTTCAAATTGGATTATTCACTTTGGCTTTGATTTTCTTTGGAACCTTATTTATGAATATTATGATCGCGGCCAGACTTCAAAAATTAATTTTTTGGGCATTGCTAGTTTGCGCCATTTTCAGTGTCACTAGCAATCTTTATTTTATTCCGCTCTTTCCTAATAACGCCTATTTGGTTCCAGCGATTGTTTCAGTAATTACTGAGGTTTTAGTGGTAATTTTAACCGGCTATTTCATTTGGAAAAAACTTCATTTCTTTCCTCGAGTTGAAAAATTTCCTCAAATTTTATTAGCTGGATTTTTAATGGGCGCTGTTATTTATTTCTTTCAAGAATTTAATTTTTTTGTTTTAGTTTTGCTGGGAATAGTTGTTTACAGCTCAGCACTTTTATTGTTTAAGATAATTTCTAGAAAAGAAATTGTGGAACTTCTTAGAAAACCTTAGAGTTTGAAGCCTTGCTGAAATTTAATCTTGAAAAATCGAATCAAAAAATTATTTTTTTGTCATTCCCGCGGAGGCGGGAATCCAGAAAATTCAAGATTATTATTTCTTTCTCTGGATTCCCGCCTCCGCGGGAATGACAACGTGGATTAGGAATAACAGGTTTAGAAACAGAATTGACAATATATATGAAAAAAACAGACCTAACCATCGTAATCATCACCCACAACTCTCAAAACCAAATTGAGGGTTGTTTAAAATCAATCGCTAATCAGAATATTCCTGTTAATATTCTAATAATTGATAACTGCTCTACAGACAAAACTTGGAATAAACTTCAAACACTCAAAAAACCCAACATTACTTTAATTAAAAATAAAATTAATTCAGGCTTTGCCAAGGCCGTCAATCAAGGCGTTCGTTTTAGTAATAGAAACTTCAAGAACTCTCAATTATTGCTTTTAAATCCCGACACTGAATTAGCTGAAGATTGTTTAAAAAATTTAATCCAAGCTCTCAAGACCGATTCAAAATTGGGTCTTTGTTCTCCTCTAATAAAAAACTCTCAAACCAAAAAAACAATTTTCGAAAAAGGTCAAATCAATTGGCTCCGAATGAACACCACTCACAATTCTGTTCCCAAGGTATCTTTAGATTATCTCACTGGTTGTTGTTTGTTAATCAAAAAACCCGTCTGGGACAAATTAGAGGGTTTAGATGAACGATTTTTTCTTTATTATGAAGACGCTGATTTAAGCCTTCGAGCTCAAAAAAACGGCTTTAAAATTAAAACCGTTAAATCTGCCATTTGCTTTCACCAAGAATCCAGCTCGTCTGATTCCGATGAAAAAACCTATCAATTAGTAAAAAACGGGCTAATCTTCTTTCACAAGCATTTTTCCCTACCAATTCGCTTCTTATATTTCTGTCCAATTTTCTGGCTTCGACTTCTCTATCACACTCTCATTTCCCACAAAAAACCAGTTCTCAGAGGAATGAAAGATTTTTATTTAAATAAATAAAATTTAAAATAAAAAAAGCCGGGTTGTATATTATACATTACCCGGCAATTTGAGGTATTCATTAAATCAAAAACAAAACGATTTTCCCCATTTGTTCATATAAAGCTTTGACCCATCAGAGAAAAGGACGAGAACAAAATCGTTCTTATTTTGTATCATTTCCCATTCGTCATTTTTAGTAAATGAAAACTTTTCAATAAAATCGGCAAAAGAAGTATTACCCTCAAGAAAAATTCTCTTTATTGCTTGAGCGTAACTAATCAAAATTATATCTACAAATAACGCATTTACATCAGCTTCTTTATTTTTCATTTATTTCCTCCCAAAAATAAAAATTAAACTGCCATTTAAAATCAATTAGACTTCATTCAATTTGATTGAACTTAAATAGCAGTTTAATTTTCAAAGAAAAGATTCTGTAAAATTATTTTTTTACAGATTTAATTAAAGCATATTTATAATGTTTTATCTATAGCTTGAAAATTTTAGATTGCCTATCGCATTCGTCGGCTACTTCGGTCTCGATATTTTTTGGCTAATTTAACTCGAGCTGATTGTTTATCAAGCTGAGATAAAATCATCGCAAATTGATTTTCATCCATTGATTTTCGCTTGACTTGTTTGGCTTCCACCGCTCTCTGCCGTGCTTGTTCAGCTCGATCTAAATCAATTTCTTCGGCTCTTTCGGCGGTATCAGCCAAAATTGTCAACTCATTGCCATGCATTTCCAAGAAACCTCCTGAAATCACCATTTCAGTTTCTTTTCCTTTTTCTTTAATAACTTCAAGCACCCCTGGTTTCAAGGTAGCAATCAAAGGAATATGATCGGGCAAAATAGTAATTACCCCGCTTTCAGTCGGAATAGTAATTTGATCAATTTCCTTTTCAGAAACTAATTTTTCTTGAGTGGCTATTCTGAGTTTAATTTTTTTGTTATCTTTGCTCATATTTTAAATTTTTTAATCTTATATATAAATCACCTCATTCTTAAATGACGATGATCAATTTTAATTTACAAAAAACCCTCCTCAATCCTCCCTTTAATAAGGGAGGAAGATTGCATGGTTTGGTTTAAAGTTTTTCAATCTCACAATCAAAACTCAAAAAAATTCAAGTTTTGAAGAATGGTATTGACAAATAGACTATTTTAATTTATAATAACAAGTTATTGAAATAAGTTCTTAATTTTAAATAAAAAGGAGAATATTTGATGGAAACAACTGGGAAAGTAAAAACAACAGAAGAAAGTATTGGCTCTAATTTGGGTGAAAGTTTACTCTGCTTGACACTGGGGTCATATTAGAATTAGCGGTATTAATAGTCGTGACGGTATTTGAGATAGAGGGCTTAATACTTATTCTGTTTATTGCTATTGCACTTATAGGTGCATACTTAATCGGCGATAGTCCGAAGAAAATAGGAAATGAGATCTCTCGGGCCTTAAAGTTTCTAAAAGAAGCTTAGAAAAGAATCGCCACTCCTTATCTTCTAAAAAGCCTGCAACCCAAACCTCGGTTGCACGGCTTTTTAATTTGTTTTAAAAGTACCATAATCTCAAAAACTCTCAATAAAAAACATACTTATTTAGGCATCTTGCAGGATTTTATTATTCAGAGGCAGTTCGAGGCGAAATTGATAATTTCGACGAGATGTATTGAATTGATACATCGAGTCGGAATTATTGATTTCAACAAAGAAATGCACTGAATAAGAAATCCTATCGGTTATTTCTTGACTACTTCGGCAATACTCCCTTTCATGTAAAAGTCGTTTTCGTTGATGGCATCGTATTTCCCTTCCAAAATCTCCCCAAACCCCTTCACCGTATCTTTCATACTAACATATTTTCCTGCTGATCCCGTAAATTGTTCCGCCACGAAAAAGGGTTGAGACAAAAATTTCTGAATTTTTCGAGCTCGATTCACCGCTAATTTATCTTCTTCGGAAAGTTCTTCCATTCCTAGAATTGCAATAATATCTTGTAAATCTTTGTATTTTTGAAGAACTAATTGCACGTCTCGGGCTACTTTATAGTGTTCTTTGCCCACAATTTGCGGATCAAGAATATTAGAGTTTGAATCCAATGGATCTACAGCCGGATAAATTCCTAATTCCGATAAATCTCGAGAAAGAACCACAGTTGAATCTAAATGACCAAAAGTAGTGGCTGGAGCCGGATCAGTGATATCATCGGCTGGAACATAAACCGCTTGAATAGAAGTAATTGAACCTTTGTGAGTTGAAGTAATTCGTTCTTGTAATCTTCCCATATCTTCCGCCAAAGTTGGTTGATAACCCACTGCGGATGGAGTTCGCCCTAGAAGAGCGGAAACTTCCAAACCAGCTTGCGTAAATCGGAAAATATTATCAACGAAAAATAAAACGTCTTTTCCTTCTTCGTCTCGAAAATATTCGGCCATAGTAAGTCCTGACAAAGCAATTCGTTGTCTAGCTCCAGGTGGTTCATTCATTTGACCAAACACTAAGGCCGTTTTGTTTAATACTCCGGACTCTTTCATTTCGTGATAAAGATCGTTTCCTTCTCTGGTTCGTTCTCCAACTCCGGCGAAAACTGAATAGCCACCGTGTTCTTGAGCAATGTTTCGGATTAGCTCTTGAATTAAAACAGTTTTTCCGACCCCTGCGCCTCCAAACAATCCGATTTTTCCACCTTTCAAAAAAGGACAAATCAAATCCACAACTTTAATTCCTGTTTCAAGAACTTCTTGTTTGGTTGATTGATCTTTGAATTCTGGTGCTTCTCGATGAATTGGTAAACGCTTCGCATTTTTTGGCGCTTCTTTAGCGTCAATTGGATCGCCCAAAACGTTAAACATTCTTCCCAGGGATTCTGGACCAACTGGCACAGAAATTGGAGCCCCAGTAGCTTCTACTTCCATTCCTCGTCGCAAACCATCTGTAGATTGCATAGAAATAGCTCGGATCTTATTAGACCCAGTGTGTTGAGCTACTTCGAAAACAATAGTTTCACCTTTGTTTTCAAGTTTTAGAGCATCGTTGATGGCTGGTAAATTGCCGCCTTTAAACTCGACATCGACAACGGGACCAATTATTTGAACGATTGCACCGTTAATTTTACTCATAATCATATTTAATTAGGTTAATTACATTATTAATTGTTTTGGTTTCTTTCATTTAAAATATGTCATCGGTCACTGGTTATCGGTCATCGGGAAAATTTCTGAAGAAATTTTTCCATTGATTGCCGATCACTGATGACCGATGACTTTCATTCCTGGCTTCTGGATTCCCGCCTGCCTTCGCTAAAGCTATGGCGAGGCGAGCCTCTGCGAAAATGACAAAATAGAAGCAAGAAGAACAACTATGCTTAACCTTCCGTTGTCATTTTCCCCGATGTAATTTCCGCAATTTCCTGAGTAATTCCCATCTGTCGCAACTGGTTATATGAATATTGTAATTCTTCCATCATATCGTTGGCGGCGTCTGTCGCGTTTTTCATCGCCATCATTCGAGCCGATTCCTTAGAGGCATTGGATTCTAAAATAGCGTGATACAATTGCATTTCCACTAATCTGGGTAAAATATGATCAATAACTTTTTTTGGTTCTGGTTCAATCTTATAGTCCACGCCCTTCCAACGATTTACTGGATCTTCAATTCTATCTTTAGGAATGCCTCTTCTCTGTTCTTCGATTTCTTCTATTTGCTTTTCAATATCAGCACTAGAAACAGGCAATAATTGTCTAAGCCGAGGAATTTGTTTGATAGTGTTGACATAATCAGTATAAGCTACCACCACTTTATCATATTTTTTGGCAGTATAATCATCAATTACAACTTTTGCCAAAGACCTAACATCTTCCAAACTAGGATTATAATTAAAATTTTCAAATAAGGCTGGAATTTCTTTATCTCGACAATTCAAATAATCAAAACCCTTCTTTCCCACTGCCACAAACTCAAAGTTCAAATCTTTATTATCAATTTTGGATGGAATTTTTTTACCTTTAATTCGGTTGACTTTAATAAGGTCAGGATTTTTGATTTGATCCATTACTTTTTTAATAAGTTGAGAGTTAAAACTTCCACACAAACCTCGATTTGAAGTAATAACTACTACTAAAATATTTTCAACGTCCCGAATTTCCAATAAGCCGTGTCGGGAACGTTTCAAACTCTTAGAAAGGTTCATAAGAACATTCCACGCTGATTGAGCATAGCTTCGAATTGCCAAAACATTGTCAATTTCTTTCTTCATTTTGGCAGCTGAAACCATTTCCATCGCTCGAGTAATTTTTCGAGTATTATTGATGGATTTGATTCGTCTTTGGATTTCCTTGGTTCCTTTTGCCATTTTATTTACTTTATTATTGTAAATTATTCCATTTACACGACTCTAATATTCAGATTTTTGCAGATATCTAGGATTATTAGTCATCAGTCATTAGTCATCGGAAATATATCAATAGAAAATGATGACTGCTTGCTAACTGCCGATGACTTACATCAATTGAGACAATTTCAATTTACACAATTAACGCCTTCAACTATTTTTCTTCTTCGTTATCTGATTCTATAGTGCTTTTGTAATCTTCAACAATTTTCTTGATTTTTTCTTCCAATTTATCGTCCAATGCTTTCTTTTCGGCAATTTCTTTCAAAACATCATTGCCGATATCGTGAAAATATTTCAATAATTCGGCCTCTGTTTTTCTAATACAATCCACTTCAACGTCATCAAAATAACCATTATTCAAAGACCACATTGAAATAACTTGTTCTTCCATTGATAATGGCGCATATTGATCTTGTTTAAGAATTTCTCGCGTTCGGAAGCCTCGATTAATTTTTTGCTGAGTTTGTTCGTCCAATTCAGAACCAAATTTTGTGAAAGCTTCTAATTCCCTGAATTGAGCTAATTCCAATTTTACTTTACCAGCCACTTTTTTCACGGCTTTAGTTTGAGCTGAAGAACCTACTCGGGAAACTGAAAGTCCCACGTTGATGGCTGGTTTAATTCCTTGATAAAAAAGGTCAGCTTCTAAGAAGATTTGTCCGTCAGTGATAGAAATCACATTGGTTGGAATATAAGCCGAAAGATCACCAGCTTGAGTTTCAATGATTGGTAAGGCGGTCATAGAGCCATCTCCAAAATCTTTATTTAATTTAGCAGATCGTTCCAAAAGTCTGGAGTGAAGATAAAAAACATCTCCAGGATAAGCTTCTCGTCCAGGTGGTCGTTTTAATAAAAGTGAAATTTGTCGATAAGCCACTGCGTGTTTTGATAGATCATCAAAAACAATCAAAACGTCTTTTCCTTGGTCCATAAAATATTCTCCGATTGTGCATCCGGCATAAGGAGCGATAAAAGAATAAGCGACTGGGTCAGAAGCTCCGGCTACAATCACAATAGTGTGATCCATAGCTTTATGTTCTTCCAATTTAGAAACGATTTGAGCAATTTTAGATTTCTTTTGTCCGATGGCTACGTAAATACAAATCATATCCTGTCCTTTTTGATTGATAATAGCATCAATGGCAATAGCAGTTTTTCCAGTTTGTCGATCTCCAATAATCAGTTCTCGTTGTCCTCGACCAATTGGAATCATAGCATCAAGAGCTTTTATTCCAGTTTGAACTGGTTCGTTTACTCCGGCTCGAGAAATTACTCCGGGAGCAATTTTTTCGATTGGATAGCTTTTTTTAACTTCGATGGGGTCTTTCCCGTCAATAGCTTCTCCGATTGGGTTAATCACTCGACCAATCATTTTTTCGTCAGCTGGAACGGAAAGAACTTTTCCCATCGAAACGGCCATATAGCCCTCTTTAATTTTTTCGATATTTCCAATCACTACTGCACCGACGTTTCCTTCTTCCAAATTCATTATTACACCATAAACATCTAGATCTTTTCCGTCAGCGGTTTCGAACTTAATCATTTCAGACATCATTGCTTCGTCCAAACCAGTAATTTTAGCCACTCCGTCTCCGACTTCAATTACTCGACCAATTTTTTTGGTTTCCAGCTTGGTATCAGCCTTTAAAATTTGTTTCTTTAAATTTTCAATAATGTAATCTTTATTCATAATATGTATTAAATTATATATATCTTAAAGTAAAATTATCTTAGGAAAGTTGGAGAGAGCAAACGTTGGCTTCTCTCCAGTTTTTGATTAAATCAAGCCGCTGACTCATTCGTCGGTGTATTTTTTGGGAGTTCTAAAAATTAGTCCTAAAATTAAAGCAACTACAGACAAAACTCCCACACCCAACCAAAATTCAGGCTCTGTTAATACAATCATATTATCCCTCCTTATTAAAAACATTTATTCTTTTTTGAAATAACAGATAAAAAGAATATAAAAA
>CAZXUS010000006.1:21777-51407 GCA_964643985.1 uncultured Bdellovibrionales bacterium
TGAGTACGGCGAACTGAAATTATTGATTTCAACAAAGAAATGTGCCAAATTATTAAGATTAGCTCGCTAAAGCTTGTTTGACTTTATTGATTTTACTATCCAAACTCCCATCCAAAATTTCATTTTCAAATCTGACTATAAATCCGCCTTTCAAATCAGGATTAATTTCATTTTTCAAGCTAATCAGTTTCTCCGAGATGTCTTTTTTCGTAGCAACGGCTTTTGTTATTTCCTGCAGTTCTTTCTCTTCTAGCTTATTGGCAGAATAAACCACGCCTTCCAGTTGTCCAGATTCTTTCTGCTTGATGATTCGATAGCGATTTTCAATGTCTGATAATTTGGAAATGTCACCGTTTTGCTTGATTAAATCGGCTACGCCTTTAATTAACGTTTTTCGTTCGTTTTCGCTAGAAGTTTTTAAAGCTTCGTATAATAATTTGGCGTATTGCTCGTTAGTTATTTTCATAAATCAAACTATTTAGTCTTTATTGTCTCTATGGCTTCCTTAATAATTTTCTTATCAACTTCCTTGTCTTGCTTTTTCTCTAGAACTTTCTCCAAAGCTAATCCAGTCAATTCTCCAATTTCTTGTCTAACTTCTTTGATCATCTTTTCCTTTTCAATTTCAATTGATTTTTTAGTTTCCACCATAACCGCTACTGCTTCATCTTTGGCTTTCTGAATAACAACCTCCTTATTTTTCTCGGCCATTTTTTGCATTTTTTCCAAAATTTGACGCGCTTCTTTTTTGGCTTCTTTGATTTTTTCATCTCGAGTTTTTTCCGCTTTTTCTAGTTGTGCTTGAGATTCTTGAGCATCTTTCAAGCCTTTTTCGATTTTTCCAGTTCGCTCATTCATGGTTTTTAAAAGTGGTTTGTAAACCAATTTATATAAAACAACCAAAACAATTGTAAAATTTATTAGCTGAGCTAATAATAGTTTAATGTCTAAATGAAAAGCTTCTATTATGGAATCCATGATTATACTTTATTAAGTTAATTGTGTTATTAATTACTTTATTTTTTCTAATCTAAAATACGTCACCGGTCACTAGTCACTAGTCATCAGTCATTAGAAAAATTTCTTTGAAATTTTTTACCGTTTACCGATTACCGATGGCCCCTGTCACCCATTCTTCATCGACCTTACCTTTTTATAAACAAAAGATAAAGTCTCAAAAAATAGCTAACTATTTAATGATGAACGCTACAACCAAAGAATAAATAGCAATAGCTTCGGCAAAAGCAATAGCCAACAACATTGGAGCCATTATTTTTCCAGCTACTTCTGGATTTCGTCCGATAGCTTCCATAGCCTTAGAACCAATCATTCCGATTGCAATACCGGAACCAATAGCTCCAACTCCCATTACCAAGCCTTTAGCTAACATCGTTAAATCAACTGCTGCGCTTGCAATTTCTGCATCTACCATAATATTTTATTAATTAATAAATTATATATGAAAACCAAGTTTGATGATTTTCAAAATTTAATCAATTAATCACAAACACTAAATTCAAAAACTTTAAACTTGATAATACTCTCAAACTACTGTTTCTAAAAACCAAACGAAACATATTAAATCATCGTTAATTTGGAAACTAAAATTTTTCAATTATTTCACTAGGTTAGAAGTTCTAAATTTAGTACAGTTCGAGGCGAATTTGAGCACCGAGCGAGGCGTATTGAATGATACGACGAGCGAGTGGCGGAAAATTCGACCAACCTTCGCTAAAGCTTCGGCTAGGCAAGCAAAAAAGTGTGCTAAATTTAACAATATTCTTAGACTACTGTTTTTGAGGGCAGTTCGAGGCGAAATTAATAATTTCGGTGAGACGTACTTAATGAGTACGGCGAACTGAAATTATTGATTTCAACAAAGAAATGCACCAAAAACAGAAGTCTAATGTTCGGCGGTGACGGACATGGAAAGAAAAACTAGGGTAAGTATTGAGAACACCGCCGCCTGAACCACCCCCACCAAAACCTCCAAAAAGAAAAATGGAACTGGCAAAATAAAAGCCAAAATCGTCGCCATCGACGCTAATAAAACTTCTCCGGCAAAAATATTTCCGAAAAGTCGAAGCGACAACGACATAATTTTAGCAATCTCTCCGACGATCTCCATAAATCCCACAAAAAATTTAACGGGATTAATAAAAATAACGTTTTTATCTTCTTTGAATTTCCGAGGAATTTCCAAAAGAGTTTCAATATTTATGAATTTATTGAAATGTTTCCAAGCACCAATCGTAAAAACTCCGATAAGATGACTGAAAAATACTGCAAATAAAGCCAAAGCCAAAGTCATATTTAAATCAGCGGTTCCTCCTCGAAAAAAAGGAATAAAAACGTTGTGCCCTTCATGCATTTCATAAAATCCAACCGTTCCAATTACCGGCAAAAGACCAAACCAATTATTCAATAAAATAAAAAGGAAAAAAGCCAACGCTACTGGCAATAATTTTTCGGAGATTTTTCTGTCCCTAGTAATAGTGTCAGCGAAATTCAAGCCTCCTTCTAAAATCATTTCAGCCAAATTTTGCAATCCTTTGGGAATTTGTTTAATTTTTCTGCGAACCAAAACGAAAACGATAATCAAAAATAAAGTGACAAAAAGGCTACTAAATAAGGCATTAGTTATTTGAAAACTACCAATTTGGAAGATTGGTTCAGCAAAGATAGTTGACTCATGAGAAGCTTCAGAATGAACTTCTTGATTTATTGCCGTTGTTTGATTTTGAGCTATCGTTGTCTCTTCAGCTTCTGCCATTTTTTAAATTATCGCTAAAAATACTCCTATATTTTTTAAACACCAAAACTAATCCAATTTCTTTCAGAAAAGAAATTAAATAGTTTTTATTTTAAGTTTTTGAGAACCTTTTATGAAGAACCTTCTAAAAAAATCGAAATATATTGTAATAATTCGACAAAATTTATCTTTTTAAAGAATCCTTTTGGCCTCTCTGACTATTCCAACACATGTCATTATAAAGGCAATCGCTACCGCCGTCAAGATAAAAAAATTGTCAGTTTGGTATTTTTCATCCAACCAATTGCCGACTAAAACCGCTAAAATAATTGGTCCAACAATCCAACTGGAAACAGTGGCGAAAATTTTCATGGCGTTCGCCCAATCCTTTTTAATTTCTTTATCTTCTTTTTTCATAAAAAATTTAATTTACAATAAATCAATTTTTCCGCCTCGACAAGCAACGCGAGACGGGCAATCAATTTTCAATTTTATAAATTTATGTCATTACATATGTACTTACATTTGTAATGACATTTTTTCTGGATTCCCGCCTCCGCGGGAATGATAATTCACATGAAACCAGTTAATTAAATTTATGGATTCCCGCCCGCCTTCGCTAAAGCTACAGAAAAGTGAACCTCCACGGAAATGACAATGCGCATAATTGATTGAGATTCTGTCTTTGAGAAAATAACACTACAAACTTTTAAATAATTTTATTTTCTTCTAGGCAATTTTTTATTCTTTGAAAAATTTTCTCGTGTCCTTCGGCGTTGGGGTGAAGTCCGTCGAAAAGTTCTTCTTTACCTAATAGCCCTTGCATTGGAATAAAGATTAACTGACTTTCTTGGCAAAAATTTTGAATAACTTCGTCATATTTTTTGATTTCTTTGTTGTAATAACAAAGATTTTCATCCCAGCTGACTGGAGTGACCAACTTTTCATCAACGTCTAAGATTCCAGTAAAAATAATTTCATTTGTGAATTTTTTAGATATTTCTAGAATTATTTTTAAATTATTTTTAAAAATTTCTGGCTCAGTTCGATTTTTTCCATTTTCAGTTCCTGCATCATTTACGCCAATATTTATAATTACTATCTTGCCTTTTCTGACTTTAAATTCACCTTCTAATCTTTTGATTAGATCAAAGCTAGTATCGCCTGAAACTCCTAAGTTAAAAACTGAATAATCAATATCCTTTCCCCACAAACAAGAAATCAAGCGGCTAATCCAGCCTGATTTTTCAAAATCATAATAACCTTGAGTAATACTGTCTCCTAAAATACAAATTTTTTTAGACATAGTTTTAAATTAATTTCAAAATCCAAATTACTCCAAATTACTCAAATCAAAATCAAATGTCAAATTATTTAAATCCAAACTTTTATCATTCAAGTTTTAGATTTGATTTGAAATAATTTGGAATAATTTGCCCGTCTCGCGTCGCTTGCCGAGGCGGAAGTTTTGAAATTTATGAAGTTATTTCTTGAGTACCTCAAGAAATGCCTGTTGCGGGATGTCGACTTTTCCGGATTGCTTGGCTCGACTCTTGCCTTTCTTTTGTTTTTCTAAAAGTTTTCTTTTTCGAGTGATATCTCCTCCATACATTCCAGCCGTAACGTCTTTTCGAAACGGTCGAATGTTTTCTCGAGCTAAAATTTTTCCGCCAATAGCAGCTTGAATTTTAATCAAAAAATTCTGACGAGGAATTACATCTTTGAGTTTTTTGACAATTTTAGTTCCAATCATAACAGCATTGTCTCTATGAATAATTTGAGAAAAAGAATCAACTTTGTCATCAGCCACGTAGATATCTAATTTTATTAAATCAGCTGGCTGATAATCGACTAATTCATAGCTAAAAGAAGCAAATCCGCTAGTAGCTGACTTAAGATTATCATGAAAATTCACAATAATATCAGCCAAGGGCGAATTAAAAGACAGGCTCAATCTTTCGGCGTCAAGATATTCGGTTGAAATATATTCGGATCGAGTAGTTTTTTGGATTAGCTCCATGGTATCTCCTAAAAATTTAGAAGGCATTAGAATATCAAGTTTTACGCGCGGTTCTTTGATAGTCTCAATTTGACTAGGATCCGGCAAATCAGCGGCAGAATAAATTTTAAAGGTTTCACCAGTGGTTTTCTCAATTTCATAGACTACGCTAGGAGTGGTAATTACTGGTTCAAAATTAAATTCCCTCGAAAGTCGTTCTTTAATTATTTCTAAATGTAAAACTCCCAAAAAACCGATTCTAAAACCTCGTCCCAAAGCTGGTGAACTTTCTCCCTCAAAAACCAAAGCGGCGTCGTTCAATTTTAATTTATCCAAAGCGTCTCGCATTTGATTATAGTCTTCTCCCTCGGTTGGATAAAAACTAGCATACATCATTGGTTCTACTTCTTTGTAGCCTGCCAATGGTTGAACTTGTTTTTTTTCAAAATCAGCTTTCAAGGTAATGGTATCTCCCACCCGACATTCATCCACGCTTTTCAAGCCAGTCGCAATATAGCCAATATCTCCCGCTTTTAAAAATTCAGTTTCTTTTAAATCCGGAGAAAATTTACCCACTTCAATACTATGAGCTTTTTTACTACTTCCGATTAAATAAATATCATCTTCTCGCTTGGTTTGACCTTCAAAAATTCGAACATACGCTAACACTCCTTTATAGGAATCATACTTAGAATCAAAAATTAAAGCTTTTAATGGCACATTTTCCTTTTTTTCTGGAGCGGGAATTCTCTCAATCACAGCTTGCATCAAAGCATCCACTCCTTCTCCAGTTTTTCCACTGACCGCTAAAATTTCTTCCTTTTTGCAACCTAACAAATTAGTAATTTCAGTTTTAGTTTTTTCCACTTGAGCATTTGGCAAATCGATTTTATTAACCACTGGAATAATTTCCAAATCTTGCTCAATAGCTTGATATAGATTAGCTAGAGTTTGAGCTTGCACGCCTTGAGTACAATCCACCAACAAAATCGCACCTTCCACCGCTTTCAATGACCGAGAGACTTCATAGCCAAAATCGACATGGCCCGGCGTGTCGATAAGATTAAAAATATAATCTTCATACTTCATCGTCACAGGTTGAAGTTTGATGGTGATTCCCCGCTCTCGCTCCAAGTCCATAGTATCCAAAAGTTGCTCTTTCATATTCCGCCCTTCAATCGTTTTGGTCATTTCCAACATTCGATCCGCTAAAGTCGATTTCCCATGGTCAATGTGAGCGATTATACAAAAATTTCTGGTTTTATTCATAAAAATTTACTTTTGATGTCTTAATTACCTTCCCATTTTAGCACAATCCTAGCGTTTTTCAATGGTAAATTGTTTTTATAAATTACATAAATTTATTGAAAATTTTTTAAATATCAGTTAAAAACATAAAACGGATTCAGCATATTAGAGCTGGACCCGTTTTAATTTTTTGTAGTTTGAAAAATTTATTGAATGAAAAATCGCCATATAGAACCTACTCCGATGAGAACAACGGTGATCGAAAGAGCCACTCCAGATAAAATTGAAAAAATTTTAGTTCCGATAGTGTCAGTTTTTTGCCAAAAAATTTCTGGTCTTTGTTTGTATATTCCTATCAAAAATCCGGCCACAACCATCAAGACGATAAAAAATAAAAGTTTATCCATGGAAAAATAAACAAGGTTTATATCCTCAAAAACCTCAGGTTTTCTTTTTCTATATGATTCAAATAAAATCAGACAAGAATTTCGAAGACAAAAACAAAATAGACACAACCCAGAAAAAGATATTATTATTTTAAAATTTTTGACCTTAATCATTTCTCTTCCTCTCTTTTTTGTTAAAATTAAAGAACTTTTCAAATGCTTATTATAACTTTTTGTAAATTTTTGTCTAGTTTTTATTTATAATATTTAAAAAATCTCTTGAAAAATAAAAATTCTTGTTTTATTCTTAAATTATCTTTGAAAAATGAATTTGTAAAATTCTCATATTTAGATAATTTAGTGTAAACTTTCAAAATAGAAAGGACTTTATTATGTTTAATTCTGAAAAAAACCTGGAAAGATTAGCTAAAAAAATAAAAGCTATTCAAGATAGTTATATCTATAATCAATCCACGGAAAAAGTAATAAAGAATGTTGATGAATGGGGACGAGTGTCTTTTGAGACAGTAATTATGTTTGCCAGCTCTCAAGTTCCGATTTGGAGAGGTAAAGTAGAAGATTTCATATAAGGAATTTATAAATGCTTGAAAATATAATTAAGGGGCAATATTCAATTTTATTGCCCCTTAAAACTTGCCTAATTTTGACATTACGGCTTATCTAAACTAAAATTAGTTTAATGATTAATCTTTAATTAAGCAAAAATGAATAAAAATAAATATTGGTTTAAGCTCAAAAAATATGGTTATGGATTTACTCCGATTTCTTGGGAAGGTTGGCTAGCGACTTTGATTTTTGTGGCTTTGATTTTTGTTTCTGCTTATATTAATGATTTTTTTATTTCTCAAATAGAACTGAAAGAAGGTTTACGATTCAGTTTAGATTTGATTATTCTAACAACTCTATTCTCTATTATTTCCGCCAATAGAACTAAAGAAAAATTAGGCTGGCATTGGGGTAATCGAAAATAATTTTGAAATTAATAAAAATTTTCTTTCATTCACTAGTAAATGAAAAAAAATTAAATAAATGTAGACACTTTAAAAATTACTTTTCTATTCAAAAAAGTGATGACCAAAGTTCATGATCATCACTTCTTTATTTTTCCTTTTTTAAATATAATTTCCGATCTCAGTGAAATCCACTTCAATGCAACCAGGAATTGTTTCTAGTGAAGAATTCTCTCCCAATAAAGTCCAATGACAATAAGCATTGGTATTTCCATTTACCATAAATACAGCCTCCTTTAGGATCCCTTTTTCTTCACGAATCTCTTCGGAACCTTTGATAATGTAAAGACCCGAATAAAAATTTCCGTCTTTAGAATAAATTGCAAACGGAATTGGTGTTTTTAAACCTTTTCGATCAAACTAACCCATTAAAAAAGATTGTTCAATATTCATAAAAAACTCCTTTCGTTAAGTTTCAATACGGTCAATTTCAACACAACCAGGCATTAATGGAAATTTGGGATTTACTCCTTCGGCTATCCAATAAAAATCCGTAAAAGATTCCCGTCCTTTAGCAGAAAAAACCGCTTCCAAAACTTCGTCATTGCCTTCTTTTAATTTAATATTCACGCCAAGACTTTCTACAATTTTCATATTCGAAAATGACCTGCCATCTTTTGCAAAAATCGTAAAGGATTGTTGATTATTCGACTTTAACAATTCCATAAAAAAATTTTGAGTTTTTCTGTCACTTCCCATTTTCTATTCCTTTCTTCTATAATTTTAAGGTTCTGCTTCTTATTTAATAAAAAATTATACTTTTTTCACAGCTCCTTGTCAATTTTTAATTTTTATTTTATTTAATTTACTGCTATTATTTAGATGTAATTATAAAACTTAACAATATGAAAAAAGTTATTATTACTTCAAGCAATCCAGTAAAATTAGAAGCAACAAAGCGAGGTTTTGCAAAAATGTTTCCAGAAGAAAAATTTGAGTTTGTTGTCCATCCTGTTTCCTCCGAGGTGCCAAACCAACCCAATGGAGACAGGGAAACTTTTAAAGGAGCAATGAATCGAATTAAAAACGCCGAAAAAGAAATTTCTGGCGCTGATTTTTATGTTGGAATTGAAGGTGGAATTGATTTGAAAAAAAAAGATACCGAAATTTTTGCCTGGATAATAATCAAATCCAAAGAAAAAATTGGAAAATCCAGAACAGCTACTTTTTATTTACCAGAAAAAATAAATGCTATCTTGAAAAAAGGCGAAGAAGTTGGAGTCGCTACTGATATTATTTTTGAAACAAACAATTCCAAGCAAAAAGGAGGTGCGGTTGGTGTCTTAACAAACAGAGCTGTTGACCGAACTAAGTTTTATGAAGATTCAGTGGCTCTGGCTTTAATTTCGTTTAAAAATTCCGACCTTTACTCCTAGCATGTCCTTACATATGTAAGGACATATGTAAGGACATTTATAATAATAGAAACAAAAATAAACAAAAAAAATACTAGTTATTTTTGACCATTCTAGCAAAAAAAGCTGGACATCGAGTTAAATTAACTGAATGACTCTATAAAAAAATATTGAATAAATAACCGATTATTATTATTCCAATTGTGACAACTCCAAAAAAAGCCATTAGAAGTTGCCACTTAAAAATTCTTTTTAAAATTAAAGCCTCCGGCAAGGAAATTCCCACCACTGCCATCATAAAAGCCAAGGCCGTCCCAATTGGCACTCCTTGAATTTTTCCAACAAATAAAATGGATTCATAGTTTATTTTTTTAAATATTCCTTTAAAGCTTCTCTATAGTTTCGAAGTTTTGGAAAACGAGTATTTTGAAGAATTGATGAAATTGGACGTTTAGCTGGACGAGGAAATTTGTCGCCACCGACAGGAACAACTTTAATCTCAATATTTTTTATTTTAAATAATTCGATAACAGCTTGATACCAACTAACCGCTCCGTCATTGGTTATGTGATAAATTCCAGAATAATAATTCTCTTCCAACAAAGTTTTTGTAGCTTGAGCAAGATCAGGTGTATAAGTAAAACAACTTAGTTCCTCATTGACCACTTCTAGTTTGTCTTTAGTTTTAGCTAGATTTAACATAACATCGAAAAAACTAGGCTTGGCAAATTCGCTGTCACCTTTGGGACCAAATAATTTTGAAGTTCGAATTAGAAAATATTTGAAATTTTCATTTTTCATTTTAATTCGCGCAATTTCTTTTTCACCAGCATATTTGGTTTCTCCATATTTTTGAATTGGAAAGGGCGTATCTTTTTCATCATAAAATTTTCGGTCAGCTTCTCCGCCAAAAACATAATCAGTAGAAAATTGAACCAATATTGTATTCAATTCAACACTAATTTCGGCTAGTTTTTTTGGTAAATCTCGATTAAGCTTAAAAGCCAATTCCAATTCTTTTTTATCCTCTTCGCAACCATCAACATTATTATAACCAACCGCATTAATAATAATTTCTGGTTGCTCTTTTTTAATTTCACTTTCCAATTTTTCAAAATCTAAAAAATCCAAAATTTCTTTGTCCCAAGCTAAAACCTGATAATTATTTTCAAAAACTTTTACTAATTGTATTCCCAAATTTCCCTTTGCCCCCAAAATTAAAACCTTTTTCATATTGTTATTATTTTAAATATTTATCCAGCTTGCCCTGGAAAAATGCCATAGAAAAGGCCGAAATTGTTGGCCCGTCTGTCAAAATATTATTTATTATCATTTCTTTTATTTCTTCAATCGAATATTTTTCAACCTCAAAAACATCTTTATCCAAAGGATCTTGCCGAGGATTATCATTTTTTTCAACATCATAAGCCATAAAAACATGAGCTTGAATTTCCGCCAAAGCATTGGCTTCATAAAATTTTCCAACTTCTTCCCATTCGCTTGAAGCTAAAGAGGTTTCTTCTTCTAATTCTCTTTTGGCAGCAAACAATGAGTTCTCTCCATCTAACATTCCCATGGGCAATTCTAAATCTATTTTATCGATGGCATAGCGATGTTGTTTTACCATCCAAATATTTCCGTTTTTATCAATTGGAATAATTACTGCAAAAGGTGCTCCTCGAACCACAGAATACTGCCCTGGTTTTCCACCTGGGGTAATCACCTCATCTTTTTCAACTTGATAATAGCCGTTATAATCATGAACTTCAATTGTCCGAACCTTTTTCCATTTTTTCATAAAATTTATTTCATATCTTTGATAATTTTTCGATATTCATCATAATCTTCGATATAATCTTCTCGATTTGTGTTGTAATTTGTAGAAGAGACTGCCAACAAAATGGCATCGTCAGAAAAATCCTTGAAATGGTGCCAAACGTATTCTCCAATATAGATGGCCGAAGTTGGCCCTTCCATCGAAATTTTTTTCAAGCCTTCTCCATAATCAACAACTGCAGTGCAAGCGCCTTGAATCATTATAAATAGTTCTTCTTCGATTTTATGACAATGCGAACTAGTTTTTTTATCGTTTTTTATTCCATTAATAAAATAAATTCTCTTGGCCTCAAAGTCAATAAAGTCCTTGAATTCAACCGGGCTCATAAAAAAATTTGGGGCATCGATTTTAGGAATTTGAAATTCTTTAAACTCTAATTTCATAAATTCGATTTAATTATTATTTTTTATCTTTGAAATATTCTTTCTGAAAATTGTTCATTTCTTTTTCTTTTTTCCAAAGATTCTCCACCCAATCCTTGTTATCCAAATACCAATCAACAGTTTCTTTTAATCCTTGTTCGAATTTATCATAAGTATATTCTGGCTCCCAACCCAAAGCCTTGATTTTAGTAGCATCGATAGAATATCTTAAATCATGACCAGGTCGATCTTTCACATATTCAATCATATCCTCTCCCTTGCCCATAATCTTAAGAATCATTTTGGTTATATCCATATTATTTCTTTCATTGTCAGAACCAATGTTGTACACTTCTCCAGGAACACCTTTTTGGAGTAATAAATCCAAGGCTTTAGCATGATCCTTAACATGAATCCAATCTCTAATATTAACCCCCGTTCCATAAACTGGCACCTTTTCATTTGCTAATAATTTAAAAATGAAAAATGGAATAAGTTTTTCTGGAAATTGATATTTTCCATAATTATTAGAACAATGCGTGACAACTACTGGAGTTTTGTGAGTTGCAAAATAGGCATGACACATTAAATCTCCACCAGCTTTGGCGGCGGCGTACGGCATATTGGGCATAATTGGAGTATCTTCCGTAAAATGACCCGGATCTTCCAATTCTAATGATCCATAAACCTCGTCAGTTGAAACATTAACAAATTTTTCAATATTATTAGCTCGAACTGCATCTAAAATCATCTGAACCCCCAGGGTGTTGCTCAAAACAAAATCTTTACAACCACCATGAATTGAACGATCAACATGAGTTTCCGCTGCAAAATTAATCACTTGATTAATTTTATTTTCTTTCATTACCTTATCAAGTAATTCTAAATCGATTATATCCCCTTGAATAAACTTGTAGTTTGACTTGTCTTGAATCTCTTTATGATTTTCCAAGTTACCAGCATAAGTCAATTTATCGTAATTGATTATTTGACAATTAGGATGATTCTTTAGCATATAGTGGATAAAGTTTGATCCAATAAACCCAGCTCCCCCACAAACCAAAATTGTTCTTTTATCTTTATCTTCCATTTTAAAATTTAATTATTATTGTTCTATTATTTTAACCTAAATATTTTATTATTTCAAACTATCTGACTCAATATTTTCGAATTTATTCAATTTTTTAAAAGAGAAAATTTTCTTTCTAAGTAAATTTATAAAATAATCAAGCTCTTCAATTTTAAGTAATTTACTAGCTAAGTAAAATAAAATAAATCCAGCCAGCAAGGAAACTAAGGTTTGAATTAAAATCCCAGCTAAAGTATACATGCTAATTGAATAATTTAGAATATTAAAGCTAAAACGCTCTAACACAAAAGCTACTAAATATTTTGTAGTTTGAATTCCGATTACCATTGCAATTGAAGCGCTCATCACTTTCCAGGTTTTTTGAATTATTGATTTTTCATTTAAGTTACCAATTTTTTTACGAAGAACTATTAACAATAAAAACATATTCACAATAGTGGCAATTGAAAAGGCCCAAACCAAACCAACAATTTGATATTTTTGAATTAAAAGCAAGGCCAAAGCAAGATTAATTCCCTCGGAAAAAAGACCAATAAAAAACGGGGTTTTAGTGTTATGGATGGCATAAAAAGCTCTAGTAAGAAGCGGGATAAGAGTTTGCGCAAATAATGATAGCGAAAAAATTCCTAAAGCCTGAAAAGTTAAGATAGTATCGTGCCAATCAAACCGTCCTGATCCAAGAATTATTCTAACTAACTGGGCTCTGAGGGTTATAAAAATTATGGAAACTGGAATAATAAAAAAAACAATTTTTTCAAAAACATCAGAAAAATTATTCACAAATTCTTTTTTCTTGTTTTGTGCCCAACAACAAGAAAGAGTTGGAAAAGCCACAATTGCAAAAGAAACTCCGATTAATCCCAATGGAACACTTTGAATATTATTAGCCAAACTGAAAATAGCCAAACTTCCCGATTCAAGAGTTGAAGCCAAAATCGTGACAATTAAAAAATTTACCTGCACCACCGCCAAGCCCATAGTCCGAGGAATCATCAAGGTTAAAACTTTTTTGAGATTTTCATCCTTAAATTTAAAATCTGGTTTAAATTTAAGTCCGCACCTAACTACTTCTGGAATCTGAATTAAAAGATGCAATAAAGCCCCTAAAACAACTCCATATCCCAAACCAGAAATTCCAAACATTTCGACAAAGAAGACTGCCCCGATGATTATACCGATATTATAAAAAACAGGCGCTAAAGAATAGAAAAAGAATTTTTTATGAGAATTTAAAATTCCACCTAAAATACTTGAAAACCCTAAAAGCAAGGGACTAAATAACATTATTTTCGTTAAGCTAGTGACTGCAATTTGTTTTTCCTGTCCAAATCCAAAAGCAATTAAGCCGATAATATTCGGAGCTAAAAAATATAGAACAACTATTACAAATACTAAAACGATTCCAGCTAAAGAAATGAATTTATTAACCAAACTCCAAGCTTCTTTTTTCTTTTTATTGGAAATTAAAGAAGTAAAAACTGGAATAAAAGCGGCCGAAAGTGCTCCGAGAATTAATAAATTAAAAATTAAATCTGGAATTTTGAAGGCAGCATAATAAATATCAAGAGTATCTCCTGCTCCAAATTTGGAAGCCAAAATTCGGTCTCTGATTAATCCTAAAAAACGGCTAGCCAAACCCAGACTGGCCACTAAAAAAGTAGCGTTTAGAATAGACTTGGAAGATTTCTCTCCCTTCATAAAATAATTAGTAATTTTTTTAATCATTTTTTGTTTTTTTGTTATAATTTCATTTTATTAAATATTTCGGGACTTTCATTTTTGAGTGTAGTTCAACTCGCCTCCGCTAAAGCTACGGAAAAAAATATGGCTAAAGAATACTCTTGGAACTCATGTGTTTGAGCAAAGTTCGAGGAAAAAACGAGCATTCAAGTGAGCTATATTCAACATACAGCGAGCTAGAAGCGCAGTTTTTGACAAAGAAATTTGCCAAACTAGTGAGTTCTTACTTCACTAATTTTTTTCCATACTCAAGCCATTCTATGGTTCCCATCTCCAAATTAAAAATATTTTTATAGCCCAGTTGACTTAATTGCTCTGAAATAAAATGGCTTCGACTCCCGCTCCGACAATAAAGGGCAATTTTATCAGTTTTATTTATTTTTGATTTTTCTAATTTCTCAGAGAAATGAGTTGATGGAAATAATTTAGCCCCTTTGATAAAACCTTGTTGAAATTCCCAAAGTTCCCGAACATCGATAATGTGAACTTTTTTATTTTTAATTAATACTTCAAAATCATCAGATGATAATTGCTTAACTGACATTGTAAAACTTATTTTTTAGAGGCTTTTAAATCTTCGATAAGCCGATCTAAATCAATTCCGAATTCTTCAACCACATCAGAAAGTTTTTCAAATCGAGCGGCTGCACAACCGAGACAAGGCAAACCATGCTTCACGAATATTTCAGCTGCCGCTGGATAATTTTCAATCGTTTCTAAGATATTTGAATCTTTATTTAATTTAAATTTTTCCTCAGTCATTTTCTTCTTTTATTAATTACAAAATCCTCAATTGGAAATAATCCCTATATATATTCTATCATAATAACAATATTTTCCACTAAAATAATCAATTATCTATTAAAAAAATCTGCCCAGACTTTCATTGGAATTGTTTCAACAGGATCAGGCCCTTCTTCTAATTTTTTGATTTGGTCTGCTTTTTGCTCTGTTTCAAATTCAATTCTATAATTATTGCTTAATTCATTTTCTAAAGGTTTAATAGCATAAACTCTTATCACGCCTACTTGAAATGAACTTTTTATTTCAAAATCCATATGCAAAATATCTTGTTGTTTTTTCTTGGTTTTTTCTTTAATGTTAATTAAAAAAATATTATAATCCTTTCTCATTTGATCCGAAAAATAACCATCATTTCTTGAAACTTCTAACTCGGGATATTTTAATTTAAACAAATACTGATAAGTCGCGCCATAACCACTAGGGGAACTTAAGCAAATTTTTTGACCTGATGGATTTTGTTTGTAAATATAATCCATAACTTTTCGCATATCCGAAAGAGGCACTATCCTATTAAATCTATTCGTAGTCGAGGTCGTTATTCTTCCAAAATTTTCTCTATCTTCTCTATTGGAAAAATTTAAAAAAATGTTCATCACAGCGCTTAAATTCAAAAAAATGATAAAAGCAACAATAAACCAGCCAGCTTTTACTAAATATTTTCTTCTAGAATTAAATAAACTTTCAAGAAAAAATCCAAAAAAAACAAAGGGAATAATGGCCTGAACAAACCAATATCTTGGCTTATTTACCTCGTGAGATAATTTATAGCTAATAACCAAAGAACCAATAAAAAAAGCAAAGATTAGATACGAAAAAAGTCTTTTCTTCTTACTATTAAATTTTGGAATTTTTTTCTTCCAAATTAAAAATAAAAAAATGATTGATGCGAAAATAAAAATTTTTCCAATAAAATAAATATTTTCAACCTCTTCGTCATTTAACGACATTAGAAAAAAAGAATAATATTTTCCATAGTTTTCTGTAGTTTTATTAATTTTTTCAAGAACAGTTTTCTCTTCTTTGTCCTTTCCTCGATTTTGAACTGTGTGAATAAAATGTTTTGAATTATTTCCATCAGTAATTATTTCACTTGCTAAAAACGGTATATATAGAATGAAAACCACTAAAATTGAACCCAACCAAAATTTCCAATTAATTTTTTTAGGGAAATATTTAAGCCAAAAAATAAAAGCAACGATTGGAAGTCCTGCTAAAGCTATAAAATGAAGTTGACTAGTAACGGCGAATGAAAATCCAGCCAACATTAAAAACCAGCCAGCTTTTTTTCTATTTCTAAGCGTTGCTATTTTATAAAGTGAAAAAATAAACAACAAACTCCAAAAAGGCAATGAATTTGGATTCCAAGCAAATCTTGAAAATTGAATAATCACATAAGAAGAGGCGTAAATAGCCGTTATAGCCAAACTAGTTTTGTTTGAAAATAAATTTCTAATAAAAAAATATAACAACGGAATAATTGCAATCGAAAATAATAAATCGGGAATTGCCATAATAGGTGGCTCTTTGCTTTGAAAAATCCAACAAGAAAAAGCTTGAAAATAATAAAAAACAGGCCCTAGATGTAAAGCTGATCCACCAGCTTTGGGTCCCAATAATCTTAAATTCTCAATACCTCCATCCAAAACTCGACTAGCCATAATCGCATCCCTGGCTTGATCATTCCTGAAATGAAACCATTCCTCGAAATTATATAGTCTAAAAAACGAAGCGACTACTATAATCAAAAAAAGTATTATTAAGTTTACTTTTTCTTTTTCCCAAAAAGCTTTTATTTTTGACATTTATATTTTTTATTTATTTCATTAAGGCTTCGATTATCAGTTCGGTGGCTTGGTCTTCGTTTAAGCCTCGGGTCATTAGGGTTTCTAGCTCTTTTTGATTTATTTTTCCCACTGAGGCTTCGTGCGTCACACGAGCTTGATCATTGGTCACTTCTACGATTGGAACGGCTTTAGCCACTGAATTTTTGCCAATCACAATCTCCTGACAATCAATATGACCAAAAGCACCTGGGGCTTTAGCAAAAGTTTCGCCTTGCATCCAAACTCGTCCTCCATTTTTGGCGGCCGCTCGCATTGTCACTAGGCTTTTGCTGTTCTCTCCTACTAAATGGATGATATCAGTTATTCTAACCTCATCTTTTTTATTGGTTCCGAAAACTTTTGTTCTAATTTCGGCTCGAGCATTTTTTTTCAAAACTGCTTCTAAAATAATTTCAACTTTTCCAACAGTTCCCTTGGTTAAATTAAAATCGCTGTAAAACTGGCCACCTTCGCCAACTTCAATTTTCAACTTGGGTGTGACGGTCGCTCCAGATTTTTCTCCGTGATAATGTTGTTCGATATAAGTAAATTTGGCATTTTTTCCAATCCTGAAAAAACCTTCCATATTATGATGATTGTCTTTGGAATTTGGAAAACTACAATGAGAATAGATAGTCACCTCTGAATTTTCTTCTAAAATAATTTCTGGGTAAATCTCTTGATTACTTTTAGGGCCTTTTAATCCAAAACAAAAGAAAAGAGGTTCTTTGATTTTTTGATTTTTCTTAACAACAATTTGCGCTTTTACGCCAATTTCAGTTTCTTGATAAGAAGCTTTAATTCCTTTAGGAAAAGAATGGGCCAAAACTTTGTTTTCTTCCACGTAAAATTTACCCTTACTTTTCAAGAGTTCTGTCATTCCACACATTTTGGCGGTTTTTATAAAATCTGCTGAAAGTTTTTCAACCTTACTTGCTTCTTTCTTTTTATTAAAAATCATTAAATTACGATATTAATTAATTTCCCAGGAACATAAATAATTTTTTGGGGATTTTGTCCATCAAGATATTTTTTAATTTTTTCAGAGTTTTGTCCAGCTTGTTTAGCTTCTGCTTCTTTTATGTTGCTGGCGACTTTGATTTTGTCTCTGACTTTACCGTTCACTTGAACGACTAGGTCAAATTGGTCATCTTCAATATTTTCTTTATCATAGGTCGGCCATTTTTCAAGAAAAATAGAATTTTCGCTTCCCAGTTTAAGCCAAAACTCTTCGGCAATATGAGGCGCCATCGGAGCCAAAACTAAAGCCAAAGTTTCTTTGATTTTTTGAGATTGCTCTTTATTAAAATTATCTGAATTTTCTCGAATCCAATTAATAAATTCCATATACCGAGCCACGGCAGTATTGAAAGAAAGTTTTTCTAAATCTTCTCCAATTACTTTAATGGTTTTATCTATCATTTGAGTTTTTTGAACTCCTCTGCCTGCACCCTTTAAATCGAAAAAAGTTTGCCAAAGTTTATTTACAAATCGAGCCATTCCCGCTGCCCCATCATCTCGCCAATCTCCACCCTGAGAAAAATCCCCCAGAAATCTCAAATATAGTCGAACTACATCTACTCCGTATTTTTCAATCATCTCATCCGGATTGATAACATTTCCTTTAGACTTGCTCATTTTAGCGCCGTCTTTAGTAATCAAACCATGACCAAAAAATCTTTTATAAGGCTCTTCAAATTCGATATGTCCGAGATCTTTCAAAACCATCGTAATAAACCTTGAATATAGCAAATGTAAAACAGTGTGTTCTTTTCCTCCAATATAGCTGTCCACCGGCAACCATTTTTTAGCGCGGTCTTTATTGATCGCTTCATTATTAAATTCAGTTGATGGATAGCGTAAAAAATACCAAGCCGAATCCACAAACGGATCAGAAACATCAGTTTCTCGCTGAGCTGGTTCTCCGCATTTTGGACAAACAGTATTCATAAATTCTTTGTTTTTAGCCAATGGTCCTTTGCCTTTTCCTTCTGGCAAAAAATCTTCCATATCGGGTAGTTCTACTGGTAAATCTTTTTTAGGAACTGGAACGGCACCACATTTATCACAATGAATAATTGGAATTGGAGGTCCCCAATAACGTTGTCTAGAAACGCACCAGTCTCGAAGTTTGAAGTCAATTGATTTTTCTCCTAGTTTCTTTTCTTCTAGCCATTCCAGCATTTTTTGTTTAGCTTCCCCAGTTTTCATTCCATCTAAAAATCCTGAATTAATAGCTCGACCATATTCAGAAAAAGCTTTTTCACCATTTCGCACCCAATCCCAAGCAATTTGCTGATTGCCAGTATTCAAAAAACTAGCCATTTTTTCAGTTTTTATCCAAACTGGTTTATGATTTTTTAATTCTTTTTCATCAACGTTGTCTTTTTCTTCATTTTCTAATTCGAAAGTTAGATAACGAAATTTAGCAATAACGTTGTTGCCTTTATGCGGTCGATAAAATTCAGCAAAAATTGGATGTCCGATTTCCTTGATAAACTTTAAATTTTTATAACCGGTCTCTTCTCGAACTTCTCTTTTAGCTGCTTTGACTATTTCCTCTCCATCAATTCCGCCCGTAATAAGACTTTGCCAACCAGTTTTTGACCATTTAAGACAAAGATATTCAGCAGTTTTAGGATTTTTTACAATCGCTACAACAACATCTCTTTCTTTGGTTTCTTTTTCTGGTTTTGGAACATCTTTTTTATCTAAAAAATAGGGAGCAACAACTGTTTTTATTTCAATTCCAAATTTTTTGGCAAATTCAAAATCGCGTTCGTCATGGGCAGGAACCGCCATAATAGCACCGGTTCCGTAATCAGCTAAGACATAGTCGGCAATCCAAATTGGAATTTCTTCTCCGTTAACTGGATTGATAGCTTTAATTCCTTTTATTTCCACGCCAGTTTTTTCCTTTTCTTCTTCTTTTCGCTCTTGTTCGGATTTTGATTTAGCTTGATTAATATATTTTTCAACTTCTTCCCAATTTTCAATCTCAGCTTTTAATTCTTCAATCAATTGATGTTCAGGTGCCAAAACCATATAAGTCGCCCCGAAAAGGGTATCTGGCCTGGTAGTAAAAACTTCTAGATTTTTGTTTGAATTTTTCACTTGAAATTTTACTCGGGCGCCTTCTGATTTTCCGATCCAGTTGCGTTGGTTAGTTTTGACATCTTCGGACCAATCAATCCAATCTAGATTTTTCAGTAGTCGTTCCGCATAGTCAGTAATTTTGAAAAACCATTGTTTGAGTTCTTTTTTTTCGACTTGGCTTTCACAACGCTCACAAGCCCCTTGAATTACTTGCTCATCAGACAAAACTGTTTTACACCACGGACACCAATTGACTTTGGCTTTTTTTTGATAAGCTAAGCCTTTATTGAAAAGTTGTAAGAATAACCATTGAGTCCATTTATAGTATTCAGGCTTATAAGTTTCCACTGTTCGAGACCAGTCATACATATTTCCGATTGAAGATAGTTGTCGATAAAAATTTTTCTCAGTTCGCTTAGAAACCTCTTTGATATGCTCGCCAATTTTCATCGCATAGTTTTCACTGTGAATTCCAAAGCCGTCCAATCCAATTGGCTCAAAAACGTCATAGCCTTGCATTTTTTTATATCGACCAAAAGTATCAACGCCAGTAAAAGTATAAACCCCACCAATATGCAAACCTTCGGCGCTGGGATAAGGAAACATCATTAAATTATGAAAAGGTTTTTTAGCATTATCTAAATCAGGTTGATAAATTTTATCCACTTCCCATTTATCTTTCCACTTTTTTTCGATTTTTTTAAAATTGTATTCTGGAGTTTGGTTTTGATCCGGCATCTTTATTTAAATTAGTTGATTGAATAAAACAATACTTTTAAAACATAAACTTTTTATCTAAAATTTTTATTTTTTTCTTTAATTTATAATAAAAAAATTAAAATTAATTTTACTGGAAAGGGGAAATTTGAGTTCCCCTTCCCTTGTCTAAATTATTCTTCACCAAATCGTTGCAGAGAATTTTTTTTAAAATATTCGCCCCTCCTAAGATCTTCTTTATTTCGAGCCATCTTTTCAACGATATTTGCTATTGCAGATTCAGAAAGAGGTTTCCGTGTCATCTCAATCGCCCTACCGCTATCAACTAAATCTTGAAATATTTTGTGTCGTTTGCCCATTTTAGGATCCATAAGATTTATCATACAATCCTCCTTTTTAAAAAATCTCACACAATTAATATCACATAATCCATTAACCAAATTTCCACTTTGTGGAAATTTCATATAACCATGTTAATTATAGTTTACTACTAGTTTGTTTTCAAGGGTTTTCAAGAATAAGGACTTGGTCACAAGTATTTTTGAAACTATTCCCAAACAAAATTTCGTAGCGAAAAATTATAATTTTGAAATAATCCCATTAAACAGCTTGCTTCTTCTAGTCCACAAATAAAAAGATCCTGTTGGGGGGGTACCAGGCAGACTTGGTCACAAGTATTTTTTCTGACGAAAAAATCTCGCAACCCCGCCTCGCGGTTTTCGCCTTTCCTCGCGTTGCTCGTCAAACTCAAACAACGCTCCGGCTTTCAAGTCCTGACGAAAGTGAAGCAGTTCACTTTCTTCTGGTCCACAAAATTAAAAAAAACCGCTTTAGCGGTTTCTTTTAATTTTGTGGACCAGACAGGACTTGAACCCGCTACCTCCTCAGTGCAAATGAGGTGCTCTACCAGGTGAGCTACTGGCCCATAAAAAAATATAAATCTTGCAATTAATTTTTAAGTAATCTTTCGTTACGAAAATCAAAAATTTAAATAACTGTAAAAATTTTAGGAATTGTTGTTAGGTATTATTTCGTTATGAAAATTCAAAATTTTAAGATAAATTATTTAAAATATTTACGATACCTATAGATATAGGTGGAGAAAATTTTTAGATAATTTAACTAAAATTCTAAATTTGCAATAGAAAAGGTGCTCGACAATGGTTCCTCTGGTGGGCATACCAAGATTCGAACTTGGGACCTCAACATTATCAGTGTTGCGCTCTAACCAGCTGAGCTATATGCCCTTGCAATAAACAAGAAAATATTCGAGAAAAATGATTAAATTGCTTGATTAAGGCAAAAACTAAAATAATCTATTTTTACAAGAATAACAGAAAGAATTATAACAAAAATCAATTTTTTGTCCAGAGTTTTATTTTTTATTTAATTTTTTATAAATTTTTAAAGTATTTTTAGCACATTTATCCCAAGAATACTTTTTTGCTATCTTGTATCCCTTTTTAATTAATTCCGCTTTCCTTTTTTCATTTTCAGCTAAACTTTTCATTTTCAATGACAGACCATAGACATCAAAAGGATTTGTAAACTCAGCTATATTTCCAGTAGCCTCTCTCAAAGAATCAAGATCAGAAACTAAACAAGGAGTTTTACAAGCCATCGCTTCCAGAACTGTCATTCCAGAACTTTCATACAAAGACGGCATAACAAAAAATTGAGCTCTACTAAATAATTTTTTCAAATCCTCACCATCGACATACCCAGAAAAAATCACGTCTCGTTCTAATTCCAAATCTTTTATCAACTGCTGATATTTATCACTCAGCCAACCCTTTTTACCGCTAATAACAAGCTGATATTTCAAAAAATTATTATTTTGAATAGATTGGTTTTTAAAATCCCAGAAAGCTTCTATCAATCGAGTAATGTTCTTAACTGGGTCAATCGTCCCCGTAAAAAGAATGTATTCTTTTTTAATTTTAAATTTAGTCGCTAAATATTTATCAATTTTTTCGTCTGATTCTTTTATTGTTTCAAAGAATCTCTCGTCGACGCCATTTTCAATCACTTCAATTTTTTCATTTTTGATTTTTAAATAACGTTTTAAATCTTTTCGACCAGCTTCTAATCCCGCAATGGCAATGTCAGATTTTTTCGCCATAAACTGTCGATTGTATTTCGCTTTAAGTCGGGCTCCTCGGGAAAATAAATCTGGCCACTGATAAACGCTTAAATTATGAAAAGTGCAAATCACTTTGCCTCGATAGCCCAAGGGAACTCTGATGTCAGGCGAAGTCACATGTAAAACATCAAGCTTGGCCTTTTTTAAAATAGCCAATTCCATTAATTCACAATAAACCCCTGGCAAATATTTCTTATAATCCGACCAAGGAAAACTCCTTATTTCAACATTTTTTATTTTTTTATTGGAAAACTTTTTTAAATCTTTTTTTCTAACTTTTGAATCGAAAAATAAAACGTACTCATTTTTTTTATCAATTTTCAATAAATGCTGAATTAGTTGGTAGGTATAATGTCCAACTCCAATCTCAGAGCTTTTTTTAGGGCTCAAAATCATTCTAGCATCTATTCCAATTTTCATAGTATTGTGCTTACGACTTTACTATTCTTAATTTAATTGTAGCATAGACAACAAAAAATTGACAGTTTGTCAAATAAAAAATATAATAATTAAGATGATTTTCTTTTCAAAAAACCAATGAAATTTAAAACAGCCAACAATCTAACTCATTCCCCTGAAAATGTCCTGCGAACTTGCAGTTATTTCCCAATTTTTGATCGAAAAACTCAAAAAGGTAGTTTTGTTAGAAAAATAACCGGCAATCGTTATCCCCGTTTTCATCTGTATCTAAAGGAAATCAACAATGAATTAATTTTCGACCTTCATCTAGACCAAAGCAAAAATGTTTATACTGGACAAAAAGCCCATAACGCCGATTATGAAAGCCCCGAAGTCAAACAAGAATTAGTCAGAATTTTTCAAGAAGTTAAAAAAACCATTCCTGTTCCCAAAGAAAAAGAAATTAAGCCCGTAGAAGAAGAGAATCATCCCAATTGGCTTTCTAAACTTTTTAAGAAAAAATAAGCTACATTTATATATCGTTATATAAATTTGCAAACACAAAAAACCGACCTTTTAAAGTCGGATTTTTATTTTTCAAATACCTTAAAAACTATTTAATCGCTTGGGCGATGGCTTTGACGGCGTCTTGGCTGGTCACACTGGGCAATATTTTATTTTTGTTGGGTTTTTTGATCACGTAAGCTAAAGCAATAGCGGCTTTTAATTTCATTTTTTGAGTGACAGTTTTGACGTTGTTGTCGATAAATCCTTTGAATATTCCAGGGAAAACCAAAGCGTTATTGATTTGATTGGGAAAATCTGAGCGACCTGTTCCAACGACTGAGGCTCCGGCCTTAAGCGCAATACCTGGCATTACCTCTGGTACTGGATTGGCCATGGCAAAAATTATCGGATCAGCGTTCATGGATTTAATCATCTTGGCGTTCACCAAACCTGGTTTAGAAACTCCAATAAAAACATCCATACCAACCATCGCTTCAACTAATCCACCTTTTAAATTCTGTTTATTAGTTTTTTGAGCAATTTCTTTTTTGAACTTGTTCAAACCCTTTCGAGTTTTATAAATTATTCCCTGACTATCAAGCAAAAGAATGTCTTTAACCCCTTGAGCTAATAATAATCTAGCAGTCGCAATACCTGCGGCTCCAGCACCGTTAATAACAATTCTCAAATCATTCATAGCTTTACCACTTGCTCGACAAGCGTTTATTAGACCCGCTAAAACCACAATCGCTGTCCCATCTTGATCATCATGAAAAACTGGAATTGAAAGTTCTTTTTCTAAAACCTCCAAAATTTCAAAACAGCGGGGAGCTGAAATATCTTCCAAGTTTATTCCGCCAAAAGAAGGCTCAATGTTTTTACAAAATTTGATTATTTCTTTGGTATCTTTTGTTTTAATGCAAAGTGGCATCGCATCCACATTAGCAAAGGCCTTGAAAATCGCCGACTTCCCTTCCATTACTGGCATCCCAGCTTCTGGCCCAATATCACCCAAGCCCAAAACCGCTGTTCCATCGCAAACAATCGCCACTGAATTTTTTCGATTAGTCAGCTCAAAACTTTTTTTCTGATCTTTATGGATTTCCATACAAACCGCGCCCACCCCAGGAGTATAGGCCATTGATAAATCATCAATCGTTTTCAATGGAATTTTCAAACCAATTTCAATTTTTCCCTTATTTTTTTTATGTAAGGCAATCGCCTTTTTTGAATAATCCATATTTTTCGTTGTTAAATTAAATTAAATAAACTTTAATTAAAAACAATCCTATTATATCAGTTTTAAAAATTTAAGCAAAACAAAAATCCCTGCCGAAGCAGGGATTTTTTAAACTATGTTCTGAAGCTATAATTATTCAGTAACTAGAGTAACATTAGAAGCGTTCAAGCCTCGTGGTGTTTCAGTCAATTCAAATTCAACTTTATCACCTTCGTTTAGATCATTGTAATCTACTCCTTCTAAAGAAGTAGCGTGGAAAAAGATACCTTTTTCGTGATCTTCGTGTTTGATAAAACCAAACCCTTTGTCTGTTATTTTTTCAACAATACCTTGCATAACTATTGCATTATTAAATTTAAACAACTCCAATAGAAATCGACATGAATCCATTAAAAATTGTGAGAACCTACGTTTTGCACTCCTTATCGCTAAGCAGCACCAGTAAATTCATTACTACTATTGTTGCATACTCTACTAAAATTGTCAATGGAATCTGCCCTTAAAGTAATTTTAATCGCTAAAACAATCGCTAAATTTCCCAAAAACATTAATTTTAATTATACCTAATATTTCAATTTCTTTCATTTACTAGTGAATGAAAGAAATTATTTTTAAAACTATTTCTCTTTTTCTTCTCGCTGCTACATAACGTTATATGGTAGTGCTTTATTTTTTAAAAAACGAAAAAGGCTTCAAACGATATTACGTTGAAGCCTTAATCTTTGTACTTTTTAAAAATTTATATTTCTTCCCAGAGCATGGAGTCTCCCCAGAAAGTCATAGGAATAATTTCTGGTGGACCTCCCTTGCCAATTATAATTTCGGCATCTCTTTCTGGACGACCTGATTCATCTATTTTCTTTTTCTCATAAACATTAGGTCGATGCACTAATAAAATGGTTTCAGCTAATTCTTCAGCGTCTTTACCAAAAATATCAGTTGGTTTAGGACGAGGATCATCCCTTTTATCAACTTCTCGATTGAGTTGACTAGAAACGATCGTTGCAACATCCATCTGCTGAACCCAAGGTTTAAGTTCTTTAATCATGAAGCTCGCTTTCTCAAATTCGTTTTTAAATTTTCTATCCAGAGCGCGGAGCTGTTGCAAATTCTCAACAATCACAAGAGCCGGTTTTTGTTTACTCTTTTTAATAGTAAAATTAACCATATTCTGTAAATTGGAGATTTCTATCTCATCGTCAATAATAAGATGCTTAATCAACTCGTTGCCAACTATTTTTTTGTGGGCAGCATAAACCTCTTTGGTCTTCTCCTTTGGAGGACGACCCGCCAATAATTTGCGAAAATTAAATTTGCACATCTGCGCCAAAATACGAAGTGCTATTCTCTTTTCACTCATTTGCGCACCACAATAAATTACCTGTCGACCTTCAACAAACACCGTGTATATAAGTTGTCCTAAGCAAAAACCGGTTTTACCCATACCAGATTTTCCAGCAACAACTATCAACTCTCCAGCTCCAAATCCTTGAATTTTTTCATTTAAAGCTTTATGCGGAGTTTCTATCATACTTGCGGATTCGCCGAAAAGATCATCGAGAGAAATACTGAGATCTTCAGCCCCCTTTCCACGGCTCGCCATCGATTCAATTTCAGAAATCATATCTCTCATTCGAACCATAAAAAGATCAACTTCAAGTTTATCTTTAAGCGACATTTCGATTAATTTACTAGCCTGAATGATAGTAAAACGTTTCACGCTGCAACGAAAGATTATTTTTGAATATTCTTCAACATTAGGCGCAATTGGAACTTCCTCCATCAAATGATACAAATAAGCTCCCCCGCCTATTTCTTCAAGTTGAGACATTTCATTTAAATGGTTGACAAGAACGATAATGTCAAGCTCTCCATCTTTATAAGAAATTTCCAACATTCCCGCAAAGATTTTCTTGTGAGCTCCTCTATAGAAATCGTCTGGCCTAAGCCATTTGCGAGCTTCTATTAAAGCGCCTCTTACACCAAATATCGACGCCAATAAAGCCTCTTCAGAATCAATTGAGCAAGGAGGCGTTCTATCAAGCAGGGAGTCTTTGATTGTTTCATTTCCTTTTTTCATGATGTCTCCTTTTCTTTTCTTGACGTTTATTTATACATAGCACCCAATATTTTCTGAGCGATCCGGGCCAATTCTGAACTTCGCCATAGGTTTGTTTAATTACGGCTGCGATTCCATCTACCTGTCGATCGTTATAGGCGTCGTGTTTCCAGGCTGCAAAAAGCATTCGACTAAATTTCAATTTAGTATAACGCTTAAGATGAATCCGGTCATCAACAATCGATAACCCTAGCATCCGCGGAATAGTGTTGCCAAAATTGTCTTTAGTTTTTTCCGGCTTAATCACAAAACCATATTTCTCCGGAATGGCCAATAACAATTGTTGCTCTTTAGCGGTAATTACTTCACTCGCAAAAGTGAAATCATCTGCATAGACACACCAGTTAATTTTCTGCTTCTGGCAGAAGGCCTCAATTTCCTCACACATTGGTTTATAAACCATATTAAGAACTGGCGGACTACTGGCGGCTCCTTGCGGTAAACGCCGTAAACCTTGATACTGATAAGTGACTAAATTCGCCAAAGGTTTTACTAGATACTCCGGTACCTCTAAATCAAACAGAATTTTTTCGATCATTACATCGGTGATACTTGGAAAAGCATCAGTGATATCAAAACTGAAAAAATGTTTATTGCCAATTAAGGAGGTAGCGGCCATCTGAAAATTGCGCTTCTTTACAAAGCCATAAGCCTTTTCATGGGCCGGACAAAGCTCAATAATTTTTTCATTAATAGCTCTAAAAATCATTTGCAAATGCGGATGAGGAGCTAGAATATGTCTCTTTTTTTTCTTGATTACTTTATAAAAACCATTATAACCAAAATAAAAAGTTTGCAACTGCTCCTGTTTTCCAACTGGAACTAGCTCTTCTAATTTGGGATTCTCAATAATCCTCCTAGCCAGACGCAAATCCTTTTTAAATACTTTTAAAAATTTTGCCAAAAGCCCCAACGTCCAAATAAACTGAACATCAAGAGCAATTGACGCCATAGAACGAAGTTCGTACTGATCGTTGGACATTTTGCCTCCTTGATGTTTTTTGGATATTAAAGAAGTGCCCTGCGCTGGAAGATTCCAGTGCAGGGCTTAGGTATGTGGGTGTATGCTCCCTTTGACTACCCATTTCAGTTGCGATTTTTTCATTGAATATAATTTCAAAACGCAAGTGAAAGGGCTCAGCACAAAAATTCATTCCAACGTTTAAGAAAGAACGAATTTTTTCTTCCCTGGAAGGGTGAATTAAACATATTTCCAGAGAAAACGGGGACTGGGGGAACCCCAGGCTTTATCCCGTGCCATTTGTTGCCACCATCCGAGTCGGACAGCGGTCCGTGTTAAGATCTAATTTTAGCCAAGCACCTAACATTTGACTGTTAGTCGAGCTAAAACAAACTAAGGGGAGCCACCTTAGCTCTGACGATCTTGAATTAATCCCTGATACCTAAATCATTTCTAGCATAAATTATTTTTTTTGCAAATAATTTCTATGCCAATTTTTTTCAAAGTACTGAAAGAGCATTCTACTCCCAATACATATAAAAATCAAGTTTAATTGATAAAAAAGCTTTGAAAAAATATTTTTCTTCAAAAAAATTAATTTAAATATTTTAAACCGCATCTAAATATCAATACATAGATTTGAAAATAATTAGTTATTTTTATTGTTCCCTTTTAAATATCATTACAAATGTACTTACATATGTAAGTACATTTGTAATTTTTATTGTTGACGCTTTTATAAATTAAAACCTGAAAATAACATTATCTTTTTCTCCAATCCCTAATTAACATTCCGCCGGGAACGCGTTTAATAGAAACTTTTTGTTTTTCTCGCCAGCCAAGTTCTCTGACCATTTCAATCGGTAAAGTGACGGCAATTGATTGTTTGCCGACTTTAGTCAACTTTCGAATATTTCGATCTTCCATTTTCCTCATTTTTTTATTTTAATTTTTATAATTTTAATAAATTTTAGGACTTTAAAATTTGAGTATCATTTAAACCGCCTCAAATCCAAAATGTTTCTCTAGGTACTTACATATGTCATTTCATATGTAAGTACATAGATAATGACTAAATATTTTTCCAATCTCTAGGAAAGTTCTACTTTAACTCTAATTATATCACTTTTATTTTTATTAACTAGTTTTTTATAATATTTTATTTTAATTTTTGAAAATTATTATAAGTTTTCAAAAAACAAAACCCGTTAAAACGAGCTTTGTCGTCAACAGGTTTTTGAATTTTTTTTCTGATTATATCTTAAAAAAAGCAATAATCAAAATAATCAATAATAACGCAATCACCCACCAGGGCGAATGATTATGGCATTCCCACCTCCTGTAATTAATAGTTTCAATATCTACTGAATCAACATTATACTCTAAATTATTAGAAAGTCAATTTATTAAAATCTTTTCAAACGATATTTTATAGTGTAAAATGGTGACTGTTCTTCGAGAATCGTCTAATGGTAGGACAACAGGTTCTGATCCTGTCAATTGGGGTTCGAATCCCTATTCTCGAACAAACCAAGCCCGTAAGGGCTTTTTGATTTCCCAAAACAAAAACCGCCCTCAGAACTTTCTCTGAAGACGGTTTTATGCTCAAGCAAAACTTACTCCGGCATTACGGCTTTAAACGTCTCAACACTTGTTTTACAATAACAATTATCCCTGTCATAATTAACTTTTATTGATCCTCCTTCTGCAAAAACTTTAAGCAAAGTACCGACTTTGATGTAATAGTTCGGATCAGTACTTTTAATAACAAAACGGTTAGTACAAGAGCTGTTGCAATCGATTGCAGCTCCATCAAGATAAAAATGAAAATCAGTATCTGGATAAACCTGGGTGATTTTTCTGTAATCATCAGACCACTGAAAATCTTCAGCAAAAACAATTAAAGTAAAAATTGAACTTAAAACGATAACCAACAGAATTGTAACCAAATTCTTTTTCATGATAATACTCCTTGGGTTTTAAAGGTTTAGTAAGAAAAAAATTGCTCCTTCGCTGATTGC
>CAZXUS010000007.1:0-49815 GCA_964643985.1 uncultured Bdellovibrionales bacterium
CAATTTATCCTTTATATAAAGCAATTCGGTTCTAATAGAGTCTATCAAGCGGAGCCATACTTAAAAGCATCTTTTTTATCAAAGGTGTTTTTTCATTTGAATCGAAAATAAAGATTGTAAGATATTCAAACTTTAACTATACTAAAAATATAAAGAGACAAATTATGACACGAGGGTTAGAATCAGAAAAAAGCGCTGTGGTCAAAAATAAAAATGTTTATAAAAAAACAAAACGTAATAAAAATATTACCCCGGTAAAGCAGGATTATCCATGTATCTTTATGCTCAAAAAATTAAAATTGCACAATCAAGTCAATCCCGTCCAATTGCAGATCGTTGTTTTACTTTAACATCTTTTGACTTCCATCTTTTGACAACATCCTCCATACAACTACAATAATTTTTATTTATTGTTTTTCTCCTGAGATCTATATAGTGATAAAACTGATTAAACACCTTTGTCATTTGTCCTCTCCTACCAGTCATAACAACCTCTTCGTCATAAATTCCCTGCAAAATACCTCTTGCTAAACTTTCATAAGAACTTAAATATCTTGCAATTTGAGGTCTAAGTTTTTTATTGGATTCTATCTTTTCTTTAATAATTGATAAAGCTATGACATTATTAGTGTTTCCGTGCTGAAATACTGCTTCAATTTGTTGAATTGTTTCGGTTAACTCACGTATCGCAACTAAAGCACTCTGAGCCGCAACTCTTCGATTCCAATCATGATTTTCTTGATGTATCTTAATTAATAACTTGATTTGTCGCGCTGTGTAAAACAACCCAACCGCAATAACAAAAAATGATGCGAGATTAACGGCAGCTGAAATATTACTTGACGTAAAATTGTTTAGCATGTTTATATTGATTAAAAATTATTTTGAGTATGTTTTTAGGCATGTTTTGATTTTACCACTTCCTGAATTTAAGGTAAACTAAAATGTATCACTAACTATAACATTTATGAACAAAACCCTTGCTATCTATTTTTCAAATCCTGAAATTTTAGGATATCCATTTGATAAGAAATTTTTTTTTGAATCATATGCCGAACTAAGTGAATACTTTGAAAAATACAATATTAAAATGGTAATCGTTAGAGGCTCAAGCTATATTGGAAATGCTACTTTTAATAAATATTCATACTGGGACAAACGTAATAAAACATACGTGGCCATAAACGCTCCAATTGTTATCAATTTAATATGGAATAGAGATTCAAAAAACACAATCCCCCTAATAGTTGACTGCCCCATACTTAATCATCATACCCTAGATGAAATATGTCGTGACAAACTTCTTACTTTTAATACTTTTAAAACAATCTCGCCTAAAACTTATTTGATTCATAGATTTTCTGATTTGAAACATATTCTTCCTAAAATTAAAACTGATAAAGTGGTTTTTAAGCCTAGATTTGGCGAACAAAGTATCGGGGTCAATATTGAGAGTAAGCATGACTTAAGAAAGGATTTGTACGCTGATTGGACAGACACGCTAATGCAAGAATTTTTAGACTCATCAATAGGGATTCCCAATCTAGTTGATGGTCTACACGAAATCAATATAGCTATGGTAAACGGCCTAATTGCGGGAGCGCGTATCAAACAACCCCCAAAAGGCAAATACATATCAAGTGCAACTGGCGCAATTATTGGAAAAACTTGGGGTATTCCAATCACACAAATTCCGGAACAGTTATTAAAAATTTCTAATGAGATTGATTTGAAATTTTCATCTTTCCCAATACGTCTCTTTCGTGCTGATTATGTTTATACTAAAGATAATGGATATAAACTAATTGAAATTAACTCTAGACCAGGCTTAATGCATCCGTTAAAAGAGGGTCCACTTTATTGGGAATTTAATGGAACAGTAGCAAAAGCAATAATTAATTACCTACAAAATTAGAAACAGCCTAAAGTTATATTTACAATTTCCAAATCCCTGCCTATCTCCTTCCAATCTAAAGTTCTAAGAATACCCACTAAGATAAACCACCAAAAGCGATTCAAACATCCTCTAGAGCCTGAGGCTGATAAAATAGCTATTTAAATGGCTATTTTATTTTATCTTGCCCCCCCCATCGGATTTGAAATTTATATCTGCAAGTAAATGAAGCAAACAAACAGGTGAATACCTACCTACCGGTAGACAGGCAACCCCAAGAACTAGCCTCTAAAAATGCCAAGGCATTTTTTAACATCTTCCAAACAAAAAAAGACATCTCTATTCTAGCAACTGCCTTTTCTTTTTTGTCTTTTTCTTTTAAGATTAAAACTTTAATACTCTGAATGCTCTATAATAGAAAAAGATAAATTCTTTATCCAGGTTGAATTGTTGGTTGTAATATAGACAGTAAATCCAACCCACCAGATATCTTTTGGTATAATTCCAGTCATAATAAAGATTTTCTCAAAAACAGTGAAACCATTGGCATTTTCAATTTTTATGATCATTTCGTTTTCGGAAAATATGACGGTGTGATGATACAAATCGCAAACCAGACTTTTAGTATAATTTACAGCCACTCCCTGATTGCTCAAAGCTGAAATACGATGAAGATTTGCAAATTCTTGACCATAACCAGTTAATCCGAAATAAGCTATGAACTCATGACCATTAACAAGATGGACTACTGCTTGAAGGTTTTATCCTTTGAATTCTGGTTTGGATTGCTTGGTGTAGTTTCTAGAAGTTAGACTTAGTTCTTTTTGTCTGTTTTAAGTTCTAGTTCTTTTGAGATATCCAAAAAGGAAGTATTGGCTACTTGGTCGTTGTTAAGATTGAAGCCGCAGATAACAGGAATAATAAAAGAGTTATAATAGCTCTTCATTGTAAGTTTGTTGTCTTAGCGTGCTTTAGAAAGATAAAAGAGTTACTGGAGAGGTTTAAGCTTTAACGTGGAGAGTCTATTAATTCCATGAACATAGCGCAGTATATTGGAGTCCAAAAAAGTCTTTTAGCTAGCATAAGAAAAAATAAAAGAATCTTTTAAAAAAACTCCTATAGAATATAAAGCAATAGAAATAACTTAAAAGAAAAACCCATTTTAAAAAAATGGGTTTCAAAAAATTGTTTAACATATTCTCACACTCCACCATTATCATATAACTCCGCTTCTTTACCATGACACCAAACAAAATAACTAATCGGATAATAATATGTCATTTCCTTATCATGTATCCATGCTGTTGGAAAAATGTTATATAACTTATTGTTCCTTTCGGACTTAAAAGGTTCAGTACTTATAATTTCTTCCCAGACGTTCCAATTATCACCGTTTTGAACAATCACCCATTTATATTTTGAACCAGGAAAATGATAAGGTTTTCTTCCATTACCACCGTCTAAAATAAAAAAACCTTCTTTTATTTTGACGAGCAAAGACAAGTGCCATTCTTTTTTATTTTTGGATATATCCCTATAACCCAAAATTAACTGCAATTCGTTTTTCTTAAATTTACCTGTTTTGTACAAAATAAACTTTTTGGTGACAGCACCATCATCACAATCACCTATTACTTTACCATCCCTGAAAAGAGTCCATACATCTTTATCTTTTTTATCTTCTTTCTGATCCCAATAAAAATTAACATTGCGATTGATATCCAAGATTTTCCAGTAATTGTCAGAAGTTGCACAACCGAAAAAAGAACTCAGCATAAACATAAATAGAACAAGAAGTCTCATCGAATTCTCCTTTCCTTTATTTTAGTAAAAATAAAATTTTAATTACAATCTTTTACTACAAACTTTTGCTTGTTTAAAGAACTAACAATAAAACAATTCCAACTCATAATACATTAAAAAACCACACTAGTCAAGCCATTGTATTAATTTAAAAATATTAAATTAAATGGATTATTATTATAATAAAGTCCTTAATTAGCACAGAACAAAATGAAAAATAAATAAATTAAAGCTAAAAGCTGACCTGCTTGTTTTACAATAATATTCACATCTTTTTCCTTGTTTATCTACTTAAAAGTTTGAAAGCCATTCTGATAAACGAACCGATGAAATAAAATAGCCATTTTAATGGCTATTTTATTTTATCTTGTTCTCATTAGATAAAAAGTTTTGCCCAAAGAGCATGATGATACTCAATAATAAAATAAATAGATAAATCCAACGTTAAAAATGCATAAAATTAAATCCTTACTTTAAAACTTTTTAAATTATATCAAAAAAATAAAAGTCTTAGATTCCATTGACAATATTGCATTATGGGTATATATTTATATGTATAAATTAAAAAAATATTAATTAAATAGAGACTAAATTAATAAATAACCTCATAACTTAATTTAAATTTATGACCGAACCAAGTCTATTTCAAAAAATTGGAAGGCCAAGACTAAGCAGACATATAAAGTTTAATCCCAAGGTAGAATATTTCAAACCGCGAGGTGTTCCAATGAGAACATTGGAAGAAGTCGAATTAACTGCTGAAGAAATTGAGTGCTTAAGATTAAAAAACATTGAAGAATTAAACCAGACTGAATGTGCAAAAAAAATGAAAACTTCTCAAAGCACTTTCCAAAGAATTCTATCGATAGCTTATAAAAAAATGTCAGATGCCCTTATCAACGGTAAAGCCATAAAAATAATAAAAAAATGATTCGACTAAACAATCAACTATCAAAATATGAAAATATGAAACAAATAAAATGTAATAGATTAAAAAACTTTTCGATTAGCTTCTTCGCCATTGTTCTTGGTTTAGTAGGATTTACGCTTGTTCTACAAAAAATAGAACCTCTTTTAAATCTTTCCTTCCACATTTACAACTATTCCTTATATTTTACGCTTATAATATTTTTAATAATTTCTTTAATTTATATTACTAAAATTATTAAATATCCCGAAGAAATTAAAAAAGAATTTTTTCATCCGATAAAAATAAACTTTTTCCCATTAATTGCGAAAATCTTTTTGATTTTAAGTGTTATCTATTTAAGTATAGATATGTCTTATTCAAAAAGCTTTTGGATAATCGGAGTAATTTTACAATTTATTTTTTCGATTGTCATTTTATCAGTCTGGATAAGACATTCGAAATTTGAATTCCATCATCTTAGCCCAGCTTGGTTTATTCCAATCGTTGGAAGCGTAATTGTTCCGATTGCTGGTGTTGCCCATGGATTTGTTGAATTATCATGGTTCTTTTTTAGCGTTGGAATTGTAATGTGGATTACTTTATTTATTATTGTCTTTAATAGAATTATTTTTCACAATCCAATTCCAGACAAATTAGTACCAACCTTTTTTATATTATTTGCACCTCCTGCTATTGCCTTTATTGCTTATATAAAATTAACCGGAAGTCTAGATTCTTTCGCTAAAGTTCTATATTATATCTCTTTGTTTTTGCTTATTCTTATATTCGCTCAATTTGATATGTTCTCAAAAATAAAATTCTATTTATCTTGGTGGGCCTATTCTTTTCCTATGGCCGCTATAATAGTCGCGACCATCTTGATATATCATGAAACTGGTTTTTTATTTTTTAAATTCTTATCAATTTCTCTTCTAATAATATTATTAGTAATAGTAATTTACTTAACCTATAGAACTATTAAAGCAATTTTAAGCAAAAAAATTTGTATTGAAGATGAATAATAAATTAAATAATAAAAATATGAACGTGAAAATAGATCAAGAAAAATGTCTTGGTTGCGGAATTTGTGCCCGAACTTGTCCAACTGGAATTGAAATAATTAACAATAAAGCAGTAATAAAAGATAAAAATGCAAAATGCCTAAAAAATGCAGCCGATGTGTGTCCAATTGATATCATCGAATTTCATGAAAATGAAGATAAAAATATAGATTCAAACCAATCAGAAAAAATTCAAGACACTAATCTGGAATTAGAAAAAGATAAAAATCAAAACACAACCTTCGGACGTGGTCAAGGAGGACAAGGAAGGGGGCTTGAACAAAATCAAAATAACGGTCAAAAAAGAGGCTTGGGATTTGGTCATGGAAGAGGAATGGGAAGAGGCAGAAAATAGTTCTAAATAAAACAAAATTTGCTGCCCTTCTGTTTTAATAATAAATTAATTTTTATGAAAAAAACAATTGAAGGAAATTTATTCAATAGAATTGAAAAATTAGGAGATAAAGACTATAAACACATTGGATTTGAAGACAAAGAAAAAACTTTTGGGAATTTAATTGAATCTTTTGTTCCAAAGACTGGTATGAAGAAAAAAGTAAAATTAACCATAGAGCTCTTAGAAAAATAAATTATTATTATTTTAAGAATAAACCTGTTATAATTAAGTATTATTAGTTATTGAAAAAATTAGATTCTAATTAAACCATTTTAAATATTGATATTTATTAAAAAAACATGAACAAAGAAAACAGCATTATTAAAGTTTGCATTCCGGCAATAAACGAAGGGTTAGAATCAGAAATAGATCCTCGCTTCGGTAGATGTAAATTTTTTACGTTGATTGAATTGAAAAATGGAAAAATACTAAACACTAAATCAGTAAAAAACATAGGAGCTGAACAGGGTAGCGGGGCTGGAATAGCCGCCGCCGAACAAGTCAGTAAATTAGATGCTGATGTTGTGCTTACTTATGATGTCGGTCCTAAATCCGAAACTATATTAGACCAATTGGGAATTAAAATTATAAAAACCTCAGGAACAATACAAACAGCCTTAAACAACTATATTAATAATATTAAATAATATGAGCAATCAAATTCAAAAATTATTTATCCCCTTATTAAACAACGAAGGAGAAAATTCAGAAGTTGCCCTTCACTTTGGTCACGCTCCCTATTTTGGTCTTTATGATTTTAAAAACAAAGATTTGAAAATCGTCGCAAACAATTTAGACCATGGGAACACCGAAAAATCGCCGGTTGATCAAATTATTGAAAATATGAATCCAACCGTTATTTTTGCTCAAGATATGGGAGGAAGAGCAATTGAGCTATTTGCAAAAAACAACATAGAACTAAAATCGGGTCCGTATAAAATCGTAAAAGAAATTATAGATAATTTTGATAATTTGAAAAAATTAGAAAATTCTTGTGGACACTAATTGCGAAAGATGTTGAATAGAAATAACATAGAATATATTCACGACACTTGTATTCTGATAAAAAATAATTTGTAATTTATGAAATTAAAAATTGCTTGTGGCACTGATGACGAAAAAAATTTTACTGATAATCATTTTGGGGATTCAAGCAAATTTTTTATATATGAATACGACTCGGAAAATCAAAATATTGAATTTGTAGAAAAAATAGAAAATAAATCCGAAGTAGAAGGAGAACATGGAGATATTAAAAAAGCTAAAAATATCTCTGTTATTTTAAAAGATATTTCTATTTTAGTTGCCTTTGTGATGGGACCTAATATTATAAGAATGAGAAAAAAATTTGTTCCAGTTGTTTCTAGAGAAAAAAACATTCTAAAAACTTTAGAAAAAATTAAAGAAAATTTTTCAGAAATGATTAATGAAATAGAACTTCCAAAAGGACGAGATAGAAAAATCTTTATTATTAACTAACTTTTATGAAAGTTATTGGGATAACAGGCGGAAAAGGTGGAACTGGTAAATCGACCATAGCGACTGCCTTGGCTTACGAGCTATCCAAAAAATATAAAGTGCTTTTAGTTGATGCTGACGTAGACTGCCCCAATGACCATTTACTTTTGAATATCAAAAGAACACTACTTGAAAAAATAGAGCAAAGAATTCCAAAATGGAATTTTCAGAAATGTACTCAATGCGGATTATGCGGAACGGTTTGTAAAACCAAAGCAATTGTCTCAATTAAAAATAACCACCCCATTTTCACCGAACAACAATGCAATGGTTGTGGCGCTTGTATTCTAAAATGCCCTAATCAAGCTATTAGTTGGAGCAAAAAAGAAATTGGCAATATATACACTGGATCAAATTACAATATAGACCTTTTATCGGGAGAGCTAAAAACTAACGAGCCGGTTTCTGAATTTATCGTTAATTCATTAAATAAAATATTAGAACAAAAAAAAGCAGATTATGATTATATTATAATAGACACTGCCGCAGGAATCCATTGTCCAGTTATTGCGGCGCTGGAAATCTGCGACCAAATTTTTGCCGTCACCGAGCCAACACCGCTAGGCACTCACGACCTTAAATTAATTTTACAACTTTCAGAGGAAATAAATAAAAATATAAAGATCATACTAAATCGTGCAAATATCGGAGACAAAAAAAAAGTTGTTTCCTTAGCCAAAGACTTTAATACTCAAATAATTGCAGAAGTGCCTTATTCAAAAGATATTATTTTAAAATATTCAGCTGGAAAACCAATTCAAAATATAAACATAACTAAAATAATAAACAAATATGTCGAATAAAGATATCATTCTAGAAAAAGGACAAAAAGCGGCTAAAATAGCAACTATTGCAACAATTCTTCTCGCTCTTATTAAAGGAGTCGTTGGTTTTTTATCTGGTAGTCTTCTTTTAATCGCCGATGCAATTCATAGTGCAATAGACGTAATAGTTATCTTTTCATCATGGTTCGGACTTAAAATCTCCCAAAAAAAATATAGCGAAAAGTTCCCTTTTGGATATTATAAAGCAGAAAATTTTGCCACTTTAATTGCTTCTCTTTTTATTTTTTATGCAGCTTATGGAATTTTCACAGAAAGTTATAAAAAATTATTTGAAACAGCCTCTTCACTAGAATTGCCATTAATTGCCTTAGCCGTTCCTCTTGTATCTTCCTTCGTTTCATATCTCATAGCAGTTTATGAAGATAAAGTTGGCAAAGAAATTAAATCTCAAAGTCTTATTGCGAATGCCCAGGAATCTAAAACAGATGTTCTTTCATCATTAGTAATTTTTGGTGGAATTTTATTGTCTTATTTCAACATCGGATACGTCGAAAGTATTATTGGCATGGGATTATCATTAATGATAATTAAAATTGGATATCAAAATGCAAAAATAGCGATTTATTCTCTCATGGACGCTAGTCTTGATGAAGAACTTGAAAAAAAAATCAAAAAAACTATTTCAAAGATTAAAAACGTCAAAGAAGTAAGCACTCTCAAATTAAGACAATCTGGTCTTTTCGTTTTTGGTGAATCAAGCATCAAACTATTAGGTAATATAAATGTTAATAGAGCCCATGACACTTCTGATTTAATCGAAAAAGAAGTAAAAAAAAGATTTTCAGAAATTGAATCCCTAACAATCCATATTGAACCCTTTGAACCAACTACATTAAAAATACTCATACCGATAGTTGATAATCGTGGATTAAATTCAAAAATTATTGACCATTTTGGTAGAGCAAAATATCTTTTGTTCGTTTCCTTAAAAAATAAAAAAATTATTTCTTCCTACGTCAAAAAAAATACTTACACCGAAAAAGAAATTCAAGCAGGATTATCAACCGCTAAAAACATTTTAAATGAAAAAGTAAACATTTTATTAACCCAAAAAATAGGGGAGATCTCATTTCACACATTAAGAGACAGTTTTGTTGATATTTATTTAGTGAAAACCATTAACATAGAACAAGCAATTGACGATTTTATTGAAAATAAATTAGAAAAATTAGATAAATCTACTCATCTAAGCGATAAATAAATGAAAACTATAACAATTCTTTCGGGAAAAGGGGGCGTCGGAAAAAGTAGTATTACAGCCTCTTTGAGCATTCTTTTATCTCAAAAACAAAAAATTGTTTTGGCTGATTGTGATGTAGACGCTCCTAATTTAGCCTTAGTCTTTGGAAAAAGAGAAAAAAATTTTATAGAATGGCACGCTATTTCCACAAATCAAAAAGCCGTGTTCGACTTAGACAAATGCAATTCATGTCAAAAATGCTTCAATGCCTGTTATTTCAACGCCATAGATTGGAAAAAAAATAAACCCCAGCTAAAAAAACATAGTTGTGAGGGTTGCGGAATTGCTGAAGTAATTTGTCCTGTTAACGCCATAAAATTAGAAAATATCAATAATGCTAAAATCGGCTACACTGATACTAAATATAATTTTTATATTGCCTCCTCTCAATTAAACATTGGGGAATCAGGCTCAGGAAAATTAGTCATGGAAGTTAAAAATAAAGCCGAAAAAATAGCCACCAACGCTGAAATCATGCTAGTTGATTCAGCTGCTGGAATTGGTTGTCCTGTCATTGCTTCAATCTCAGGAAGTGATCAGTGCATTTTGATAGTTGAACCAACACCTTCCAGTTTTTATGATATGAAAAAAGCACTAGAGATTATAAATCATTTTAAAATTAAAAGCAGTATTATAATCAACAAATATGATTTAAATAAAAATCACTACGAAACAATAAAAGAATTTGCTAAAAATAAAAAAATTCCTATCATAGGAGAAATTCCTTACGATAAATCTTTTGTTGAAGCTTTAACAAAAATGACTCCAGTCATTGAAATCAATAAGGATATTCGAAAGATATTCGAAAATATAATTGCAAAATTAGACGTTAAGAAATAAATTACCCAAGAAATTTCTTGGGTAATTTTAGTTGACTTAGTTTTGAAAAATAACGCATCCAAATTAATTCCTTTTTTATTTACAAATTTTAAGATCTCTAAAGCTGGCAACTTCTATTAAATCTAGACCTTCCCAATCACAAGTTCGATCAATAATAATAAAATTTTTCAGCGCTTTAATTTCAGCTAAAGTTTGTAATCGATTCTCATTACCAACAACCACCCAACCAGAAAAATCTTCAGTGGGATTAGCTTTATGATGATATTTTAACTTTCCTAGACCTAAATAATAACGCATCGTGGTATAGTCGAAAGGGCTAGTAGTGATAACATAACTATTTTCGATAGAATTATTTTTTATCAACTGACCAACTTGATACCATTGAGAATTATAGGTAATTGGTTTTAAAGTTAAAATTAAAAAAACAAAAATTATAAAAACGACCAACCAAGTCCAAGCTTTTTTAAACATCGTCACGATTACTCCAGCTAAAAGTAGATAAATCATTATTGCAGCCGGCATAAAATAGCGAGAAACATAAAGCTTCAAATTAAAATGTGAAAGAATAATCAAGAAAATTAAAGTCCCGAATGAAAGCGTACTCAAGATAAAAAATTCTTCTCTTTTTATTTTTTTCTTCCATGCTATCACTAACAAAATTATTGTTATTACTAAAATCAAGAGTCCAGCAGAACTTCCATCAAAAAAATATTGAAATTCGTTGGCTACTGGAACACCGCCAGCTCCCAAGGGGTGACCAAACAAAAATATTTGCAAAGCTTTCGGAACATCACTTAAATAAGAAACGCCAATCCAACCCAAATTACCTTTCATCATATGAGGAATAAAATAAGGCAACCAACCAACAAAGAATAAAGAAATGACACCCGTTCCTATCCAAAATTTCTTTGTTCCCAGAATCGCCTTGTGAAAATCTTTTTTATGAAAATTGTATTCATAAAAAACTGCTGTCCAAAAGAAAACTATAAAAAAGAATAAGGATAAATAATGCGTATAAAAAGCTAAACCCCCAAAAATTCCCCACAATATCCAATCACGACGTTCATTGAATTTCAGACCTCGATAAAAAAACCAAGTCGCCCAAATCATCAATAACCCAAATAAAGAATACATTCGAGCTTCTTGTGAATATTGAATAGCAAATGGAGAAACTGCTGTTATTAAAGCTGCCAATAAACCACTTCTCTCATTAAACATTCTTTTTCCAATCCAATAAACTGAAAAGATTGTTAAAACTCCCATAAAAGTTGAGAAAAAGCGGATTCCAAAAGAAGAATAATTAAAAATTGACGCCCAAGGTTTAACTAGCCAATAATAAAGAGGGGGGTGAACATCAGCAAAAATCATTTGGTTCATTTCGCTCCAAGGTTGTTTGATTAAAATTCCAGTGAAAGCTTCATCATACCAAAAATCTCGCTGTTCTAAGACGGGACCCAATCTTAAAATTAAACCAGTCAAAATAATAGTGGTAATAAATAAGCCGATTATTGTTTTTTTCATTTTTATTTATTTTTATTGAGCAATTTTTTTATAATAACTCAAAAAATTTCTTCTTGTAATAACCTTATTATAAACCAAAAAGCTTAAGCTGCCTATATAATTTTCTAAAATATAATAAAAAGTTTTTACCCTTAATTATCGACATAAACATTCCTCGAGTCGTCTCCTTTTTCATCATTCTCAACTTCCATCGATGAATCATACATAGCTTTTCCGGCTATTCTTAAATCAATATAATTCAAATTTTCTTTTTCTTTTTTATCAAGACTAGAATTTAAAATTTCTTTCAAAAGATTTATCTGCTCATTAAAATCATTTTCAATATTAAAATAAATTTGCCAACCGTTAGAAGTTTTAAAACGAATTTCGTTGGAAACCAATGAGGGTGTTTCTATTTCCCTAACAATCTCTAGCCCTATTTTTTCTTTTAATAAATTTTTAACCCTTAAAATAAAATCCACTAATTGATTATTTTCTATTTTTTGATTATTTTCAATATTTAAATTGCTTTTGTCTATCAATACACTATAATTTTTAAAACGCTCTTCTCTTTCACCTTCTTCGAGCTGATGAAAAGCTAACCCTCTCTCATCCAACAAAAAACATTTGTCGTCATTGCACCAAATAATAATATCTTGTCGCTCTTCGATTTTAATAATTATATTATTGGGAAATTTATTCACAAAAGTCACTTCTCTAATTGATTTAAATTCATTTTTTATTTTTTCAGCGAAAACTTTTCGAGGAAAAAGAAAAAAATTATTTTTAGACCCACATTTAAACCAGACCTCATTTCTATATTCATCTACAATGTTTTCAATTAATTTTTTATCTAATTTTTCAGCAATAATTTCAACCTCTTCTAATTCCGTAAAACTTGAAAAAAAGAAAATCCAACAGCAAACTCCAAAAAAAACCAGAAATAACAGGCTAAAAAAAATTCTCTTCAAAAAAGATCCCAGAGAGTTCTTTTTATTTTCTCTTTTTCTCAACATTTTTATTTTTATAACCAATAATCTTCTTGATTTCGTTCGCAACGATTTTAGCCGCTACCAAGGCGTGAATATTGTGCATTCCAAATAATTCTGTTTTTATTGATATTTTTTTGTTTTCTAATTCTAAATTAAAATTTTGACCATCAGAAGTTTCTTCAATGTTCTTAATCCGACCTTCAGCTTTCTTGTCTTTACCATAAAAAATAATTGGAGCTTTGCTATATTTCTTAAGCGCTCTAACTCGATCGTTATCTATATTTAGAATTATCTTACCTTCAGTTGGAACAGAAAAAACTAATCGGGCCATTTCATCATCCATTAAACTTTTGTTATCAGAAAAATTTCTGCCAAGATCAGAAACAACTACTATTGAAGGTCTCACGATTGAAAGTAAATACTTCATATCCCCTTTTTTTTGAACCCCCATTTCTAAAACTAAAATTCGAGGAAAATTTTTCTGAAAAACTGAGATATAAGTTCCAGCCAAAAGAACGTCTACCCATTTAAAAATCGAGCAAAAACCAGAAGGCAAAAACAAAACCGCTAAAGGTAGTCCTATTTCAGTATTAAAACTTCGAGGATTCCCCCTTACCCCTTGAACATTTTTAAGTTCTGCCAAAATTTGATCTTTAACAAAAGTCTTATTGGTCGAACCAGCTACTGCCACGACTAAAGGATTGTGCCGATGAATTATAATTCTTGTTAAAAATTTTAGATATCTCTCGATAATGAATTTAAATATTTTTTTCATAAATATTTTAATTTAAATTTACTTTTTTCAATATTCATTCAATTAAAAAAATTAATTATATTTCTTATTAAGATGATCCTTTATTCTAACCATTACTCGCAAAATATCTTCGTCAGAACGACCAAAGCACATTCGAATATGATTTTCTCCGACCTCTCCAAAAGCTTGCCCAGGAACCACTGCCACCTTAGCTTCATATAACAATTCTAACGCCAATTTCCACGACAATGATTTCTTTTGATAATCTTTCAAGTCATATTTATTATTTTCCCGATTATTTTCAAGCGCATCAATTAATTTTTCAGAAAATTTAGGAAAAACAAAATATGAAGATGATGGTTTTTTGTAGCTAAACCATTCTTTCATTCCATCCAAATGACTACAGATCAAATCTCTTCTATTATTAAATTTTTCTTTAAAATATTGTCTGTCTTCGTCAGCCATTTCGATGGCAGTTAAAGCTCCCCATTGTGATATTACCGGTGCGCATGTCACCAAAACATCATGCCGAGCTAATATTTTTTGAGCCAAAGATTTGTCAGTTGCCAAAAAACCGACTCTCCATCCAGTCATAGAGTAAGACTTAGAAAAAGAAAAAATATAGATTATTCGTTTTCTAAATTTATAAAAACTACCAATCGAATAAAAATCCTGATTATTATAAATAAAATCCCGATAAACCTCATCAACTAAAACGTATAAATTATACTTGTCAGCAATTTCTAAAATTTTTATAAGTTGATTTTTAGAATAGATTGTTCCAGTCGGATTATTAGGATTGCAAAACAAAATAGCTTTGGTTTTTTTAGTCACATTTCTTTCCAATTTATTTTCGTCAAAAGACCAATTTTTTTCTTCACAAAGTGGAACAAATTTAGGAACTCCTTTGGCATTTTTTATTGCTTCTTGATAAGAAGTATAAGTTGGATCAGGAATTAAAACTTCGTCCCCGTTATCAATAATTGTCAGTAAAGTGGCTGACACAGCTTCTATCGCTCCAGCCGTAATAATTATTTCATTTTCAAAATCATAGCGTATTCCTCGCTTCATCAAATCAACTTCAATCGCTTCTCTTAACTCCATAATCCCAGGAGAAAGTGAATATTTTGAAACATCTCCATTCTTAATGTGTTCGATAGCACAACGCTTTATACATTCTGGTGTATCAAAATCAGCCACCCCCTGAGCTAATGAAATCGCACCATAAACCTTAGAAGTTCTAATCTCCATTTCTTTAATTGGAGACAAAATTAATTCAGACATAATATTATTAAACTAAACGTTACAGAAAAATTATTTCAAAACTACACCCAAAAATTGGTCTTTTTCTAAATTAGAATTATACTCTAAAAAATTATTTTTATCTTCTAATTCATCTGGATACTGCCAAAAAACATTCTGATTTTCAGCAATTTTCAATTCAGTTTTTAGTCCAGAAGTGTTCATTCCAGATTGTTTTTGATACAAGACTGAGTAAGTATCCATTTTACCTTGTTCTGAATTTAAATCAAGTTTAAAAGGTAATTTATATTTATAAGAAACCTTCACGCTCTCTTGAGGCGAAACATAAACCCAATTAGCAAAAACTGTTTTATCCTGCTCTTCCCAAATTTCCGTTCCACTCTCCTCGTCAATCTCAACTGATTCCTCCAAATCAACCACCAAAGAATCTCTTTCAAAACCTAGTTTATCATAATCAACAGGAGTCTCAACGGTCTCTCTCGTATAACCATCCGCTTCAATTAATTCACTTCCCTTGGGAACATAGACTCTCATATAATTAGCATTAACCTTATTCCACCATTCATATTCAGAGCTTCCACCATTGTGAAATCTTTCAATCGTCACCGTATCAATAATCGAACCATCCTCTTCAATTTCAACTTGATGCTTAATCTCTTGATCAATTACACCATCAGTTTTATAACCATTCACGTTAGAATTAACTACCATTAAATAATCTCGAGGGGTATTCAATATTTCTCCGGACCAACCCAAAGAAGAAATTGTTTTTTGAATTTCCGAATTTTCTGAATAAATCAAAATATGTTTTTCGTTCAAAGCCTCCGAAAGTATCTTCAGAGATTTAGGGAAGTCATTTAAATTTTCTTTTGAAAAAACTTTATCCAAAATTTTCGGGGTTAAATCAGCAATAAATTTTTTAGGCTTATTTTCTTCTTTATCATAATCCTCTTCGACTTCGAATTGAGTAGCTTCAATAAAATTTTCCGAATTAACCGTCACGCCATATTCCACCATCTCTATCGGTCCTGTAATTTCCAACAATTTCTCCATTACAGTCGGAGTCAACGTAATAATGCCATCCACTGTTGGTCCACCGGTTTTTTCATAAAACCAAGCTATTTTTTCGGCTGAAGTTGGAAAGTCAGGAAACCAATTAGCATCATGAGTTGACCAATTAGTCGAAATTTTTTGAATCGGACGAGGAGGAACCACTTTCGCTGATAACTGACCATCGGGATTAAAGATACCATCAATAAAAAGTTCTTTAACATTTCCATTGTGAATTCCTAAAACCCCATAACTTCCAATAAAACCACCGGTCGCTCGAAGTTCGTGATTATTTTGAAATAAAAATAAATATTTTCGAGGACCATTATAACCCAATAAATCCTTAAAAATAATTTGCTTTTGATTAAATTCGATTAACAAAGCCAAGCCTTTGGGAAAATTTTCTTTCAAAATGACTATCTTTTCTCTATATTCCTCGGACAAATCATTTGGATCAACTTTTTCCAAACTATCTTGAGCTAGCTGAAAATGCTTCTCTGCTAAAACCAACTTTTTTTCTAATTCCAAGAAAAAATCGCCTAGAGATGAACTTTCCTTGTTTTCAAAATTCAAGGGATTTTCTATTTTTGAAAAATCTTCAATTGATTGACTCACCAGAACCATCGCCGTAGCAATCTCCCCTCCTGCTTCTAAAACTTTTTTAGCACTTCCATATTTAGAAATAAAAGGTATCCTACTAATTACATCTGGCAAACCTCCTTCCATTTTCTCTAAATCTTGATTAATAACATCAATTTCTGATTGAATTTTTTGAAAATCTAAAACTATTTGAGAAAAATTTTTATCTTGAAAATTATTTTTAACTTGGTCTAAATCCGCTACCACACTTACACCTTTTACGACTACCTGATCTTTAATTTGCATTCCATAAAAGAAAAACCGTGAGGAAAAAATGATTAAAAAAATTGCAAAACAACTACCCGAAAAGGCCAGGGCCGGTTTTAAAAAGCTAAATTGCCCTCCCAGACTAATCGGCTTGGCCAAAAGATTTTGTTTAATTTGCTTCAGTTTTAATTCTCGAGATTTTTTTCTCTCTAACCTTTTCGTATTTTTAAGTTCTTTTATTTTTTGAAGATTCAGTTTTTTTTCTGTCTCAGCTTCCCGTCCCATCATTGCTCTAGATTCAAGTTCTTTTTGAACTTGAATTCGTTTTTTAATTTCAACTTTTTTTTGATTTTCTGCTTGTATTCGCCGAAAAGCTTCTTCTTCTAATTGCAAAACCTCTTTCTCTCTTAATCCTTGTTGTCGTTCTTTTTCTCGAATTAATTGTTTTTCTTGTTGTTGTTCTAAATAAATTTGTTCTCTAATTTTTTCTTGTCGTTTTTCTTCAAGATATTCTTTATTTAATTTCGCTGAAACAATCCTAGCTGGAACTTCTTTTCCCAAAAAACTATGCCCAAGATTAACGTTCTTAAAAGATTTTGCTTCTTTCTTAATTTGCAATTCTTTGTTTTTTCGAGCTCTTTTTTGTTTTTCTGTTTTCAATAATTCTATCGTTTCCTGTTCTCTCAAAGCCTCAACCAAAAAATTCTCATGATTACTTTGATTTTCTTCAATCAATTTTTGATTTTTTTCACCAACGCCGAAAAGACCAGAACCAAACGGTCTTATATCAAACATTGATGATTTTTGTTTGTTATTTTTGTTTTGAAACACTGTTATAGATGTTTAATGTTTCTTGAGCAGTTTTATCCCAATCAAATTTTTTAATCATTTCAGCAATTTTCTTATTTTCCTTTTGGTTTCTTTCGTTATTTCTAATCTTAAAAACTTTATTCAAACAATCCAAAATCGAAGTTGAATTTTCTGGATTAAAATATTCCACTGAATCTTTCAAAATTTCTGGCATAGAAGTTCGGTTAGAACAAGCCACAAATTTACCACAGAACAAGGCCTCTAAAGGTGGAAAACCAAACCCTTCATACAAAGAAGGATAGATAAACAATTCTGATTCATCAAAAACTGTTTTGAAGTCAACCTGCTCAATAAAACCAGGGGAAATAATATTCCTAAGACTCTTTTTTTTTATTTTGTTTTTTAATTTTTGATAAAAATAGTCTTCTCCTCCGGCTAAAACTAGTTTAATCTTCGGATTTTTTTTATTAAACAAGGAAAAAACTTCGACTAAACGATCCAAATTTTTATGAGGATAAGCATTTCCCACATACAATAAATACGGTTTTATTATACCATATTTTTTTAAAATAGTCTTTGAATTTAAATCTGTTTTTTGCTTCAAAAAATTACATCCTTGATAAACAACCTTCACTTTATTTTCCGGAACTTTTAAAGTTTTTACCAAATCTTTTTTAGTAAAGTTAGAAATAGCGATTATAACCTCAGTTCTTCGAACCGCCAATTTTATAACAATTCGATAGGCGAAAAGTTTTAATAAATAATAAAATTTATTTAAAGTTGAGTTTTTGAAAGTTGGATAATGAAATAAAATCAGATCATGAATCGTCACAACCGTTTTTCGCCAATACAATAATGGTACATTAAAATGACCAAAATGCATCAAATCTAATTTATATTTATTGAGAAAAAAGGGATAAATAAACTGTTCTTTCCATCCATACCAAGAAAAATTAGCTACTATTTTGTGAAAATTTTTCTTAACTGGCTGAAAATCATCAAATCTATTTTTTTTTAAAAAAACAAAAAACTGGTGATCTTTTTCATCGCTGTTCTTTTCCAAACTTTCTACTAATTTTTGAACATAAATCCCGATCCCTTTTTCTTTCGGACCAAAAAACCGAGCATCAATTCCAATCCGCATAATTTTCTAAACTAATAATATACTTTTATTTTAGCAAAAAAAACAGAATTTATAAACCAAAGTTGCTACATAGCAGGTTACATAGCAATATCCATATTTAAATACTGATTTAAATCAGTATTTAAATTATTATATCAAAAAAGACGTCTTTATTTAATTTTAAAATCTCTTTTCATTTCAGCGATTTTTTGAGCTTGTTGAAGTCCTTTTCGAGAATATTTAGAATAAACATTTTTATCTCTCAATAAAACTTCTAACGCTAAACAAATTTCGGAAGATTTATAAGGATTGATTAAAATAGCACCATCCTCTAGAACTTCTGGCATCGAAGAACAATTCGAAGCAATCGTTGGCACACCCGAAGCCATTGCCTCTAAAGGCGGAAAACCAAAACCCTCGTAAAGAGAAGGATAAACAAAAATTTTTGCCAAAGAATATAAAGTTGGTTTATCTTTTTCTTCGATAAAATTAGTAAAAATTATATCCTTTGCGAAACAACTACTCTTAGCTCTTTCTAGCATAGACTCCCATAGCCAACCTTTGTCCCCAGCAATTACCAACTTATAATCATCCGCCCAAATATTTCTTTTTTTGAAACTTTCAAAACCAACTATTAAACTTTTAATATTTTTACGAGGCTCAATCGTCCCTAAAAATAAAATAAATTTAGCTGATAATCTATATTTATTTTTTATTATTTGCTTTGAAGCACTGGGCTGATTAAAAAATTTAAAATTAAAAAAGGGGTAATTAGTCAAAATTTTATTCGGATTAGTTTGGTACAAATTAATTAAATCCTGAGTAGTGGAATCTGAAACTGACCAAATTAGATAAGCTTCTCGCACGTTTTTTCGAGGATTAATAAAAAAATGCCACAATCTTCTCTTCCAAGAAAAAGTTTCTGGCATTCGTTCAAAAGACAAATCATGAACAGTTAAAATCCGATGACATTTTTTAGACAGTGCTATAAAATGAAAATTAGGTGAAATAAAAAAATCTAAACCACTTAAGATTTTATCAACTTTGGGCCAATTAAAAAACAAAAAACAAAAATTTAATATTTTGTTCGGAATTTTAAATCGCTTAATTTGAATATTTTCATATTTATTTAGCCAACTAAAGTTTTCCTTAATTTCTCCGAAAGCGTTTAAAAAGATAACAAATTCATCCTTGCTGTTTTCTTCCAATAATCGAAAAATCAATCCTTGAGCATATTCTTCTACTCCAGTATTTCTACTATTTTGCAAACACCGACCGTCAATTCCTATTTTCATTTTCTGAAAAATTAAAATAATATTTCACAAGCACACCAAATACCCCCAATAAAATTCCAAAACAACTCAAAACCAACAAAACAAAAAAAATATTAATATTATTTTTAGCAACTTGAGTATCCTCGATTATCAGCTTAAACCAATTATTTTTATTCTGACCAGTATTAAGTTGCTGATTTTTATTATTTAAACTTTTTTTAAGAGCTTCCCCAAAAACAACAGCTGACTTGGAAGTTTTTGATTTAAAATCAACTTTGACATAATTAGCAGACAATTGAGTAGTTTTTATCTTAAAAATATCCTCCCATTTTCCCTTTTTAAGTTTTTTAAATTCTTTCCTGCTAATCGCCATCAAACCTGGATCTCCAACCCAATTAATAATATTTTTACCAAATTTTTCATCCGCCTGCAACCGATAAAATTGATCATATTGATAATCCTTATTGCTATTTAATGACCCTTCTCGAGTAATATTAATGGCAATAGAACCTAAATATAATTTATTTTGCTGATTATAAATTACTAAACCAATCACAACTACACCCAAAAAAATTAACCAAAAAATTACTAGATGTTTTTTCATTAAGTTCAAAAAATCTCTAAATTCCATTATTTTAAAATAATAATTAACAACTTTGCAAAAATTCTTTTCAGAAACTATAAAATAAAAGGGCATCGGAAAAAATCCCCAAAGCCCTCCTGCTTTTTTGTAATTATTTTGATGCTCTTAAATTCGATTATTTTTCCGCCTCAGTCAACTCAAATTTTAAATCATTTTTCAAAATGCTCTTTTGATTATATTCACCTTTAGTCGTCTTGACATTAATCGTTACTGGAACATCGCCCACTCCTGATTGTTTCTGAACTAAAAGTTTATAGTTATCCTTAATACTATCCGGAAGAGTATAAACAATCTTAGCATGAGTTTGATGATTCATTATAGTATGACAAATAAATCCATAGTATTGCTTGCCATGATTTTCCTGTTTATTGGGATAACTAACCATTTCTCGAGAAACTAAATCAGTTCCCATTGGAGTATAAACCCTTAGATAAGAATGATAATCAGTGGTTCGCCAATCACCATAAGCGGCATTATGAGTATAAATAATTTCCAAAGTAGCGGTTGGTTTTTCGACAGTTAAATCAACGTTATAAATCATTTCTCGATCTATATAATAATCTGATTTAAAAGCTCCCAGATTAGCATCCACTGCCATTAAATAATCCCCGTCCCAACTCTGGTCAACCACTCCGGCCCAACCGACACTTTCAGCTAAAACTTGCAATTCAGAATCTTCGAAATTAAACTGAATATCCTTATTTCTCAATTCCGCCAAAGCTAGCTCAGCTGTTTTTTTGATATTTCCCGGCGTCACCAATCGATCCGCAATAGCGGGAGCCAAAACTTTCATCACTGCTTTTCTATTTTGAGTATCTAAGTCTTCATTTAAAATATATTTTTTCTCAACCTGCTCCTCTAACTTTAAAACTGCATCCTTACTAGTAAAGGTTCCATAAGCACCCAAATTAATTGGACCAGTAATTTCCAAAAAATCATTCAAAACAGTCGCATTGACTGCCATCACTCCATCAAAATCGTCATTTCCACCACTCAATCGATAAAAATATTTGACTTTTTCAACAGTAGTTGGAAAGTCTGGAAAAAAATTGGAGTCTCTAAATTTCCATTTTTTAACTTCCATCATTTTTTCGAATGGATAAGGAGCTCGAACATCAGCCTTGATTCTCTGATCTAATAAATTAGCATCTTCGATAAACAAAGAAGTCACTTCACCGTCCTTAAGTTTCAAAACTGCATATTGACCCAAAAAACCCCCCGACGGTCTTAGCTCCATATTATTTTGCAACAACACCAAATATCGCCTTTCCGCTCCATCCTTGACAGTAAAAGCCTGCACAAATTTATCAATGGCTTGAATTTCATCCTTGGTGCTTTGCTGAATTGGAAGCAACTGAGTAATTTTATCAACCGCTGAAATTGAATTTATTAAAATTTGAGTTTTATCAATATCTTTAAAAAAATAAAAAGCACTGGCAATACCAACGATTAAAACTAGAATAACCGCAAAAAATATTTTCTTTTTCATTTCTATTTTATTTCAAAAAATTAATTAATCATAAAATTGCTTTTAGTCTGCTTCTAAATAAAATTTAACAATAAAAACAAGACTCTAAACAACTCTATAACACCCTAAAGATTATCATAAATATTTTAATTTAACAAATCTATTTTCAATAATATTTTTTTAGTTTATAATTAAATTTGTCGTTAAAAAAACAATATAAAGCTACTAATCAATCTAATTAGTTATTTTATATTACGAAACATCCCCAAGGATGTTTTCAAAAAAACAAAAGGTTAATAATCAATAACAAAAATCAAAGGGTTAAATGTTTGAGCGCAGTTCGAGGCGGATTTGAGCACCGAGTGAGACGTGCTGAGGTAAGCACGGCGAATGAGGAGAGAAAAATCCAACAAAAAAATGTACCAAACAGTTAAGCCGATCAAACAAATGAAAGACATTCAAGAGATTTTTAATGAACTAGAGGTAGTCAAAAAAACCCAAAAAGAAATCCAAACCGAATACAAAGACGCTCTTAATAACGCTAACGAATTTGAAGAAATTCAAAATCAAATCAAAGAATTAACCGAGAAAAGAAAAACTATTCAAGGTATGGTTCAAGCTGAAATGGGACAGAGATTTCAAGACTTAGAAATCGCCAAAGACCAACAGAAAGAATTAAAACAGATGCTTTCCGATATCGCTATGAGCAATTTAATGGACGGCAAATCAATTGAATTGAAAGACACTTATGACTCCGTCTACGAACCTCAATTCTCCGTCACTTTCAAAAGAACGAATGCGAAAAATATTGGGAATGAAGAAACAAAATAAATTTCTGCGAATAAAAAAGCGTGTCCAATAGACACGTTTTTTTATTAATTTATTTTTCTTAATTTACAATAAACCAATTTTCAATTTACATTAAATTTTCAATTACTTAATTTTCAATATATCGTTCCCGAGATTGCTCTATTATAAACAAATAATTCCAATTATGAGCCATTACAAATTGTAAAATTAAAAATTGATTACCCGTCTCGCGTCGCTTGCCGAGGCGAATAAATTGGTTTATTGTAAATTGAAAATTAAAAAAATCCAAAACTCCGACATTTATCAAAGTCAATTCAAAACTTTTTTATCAATCCTTTCCAATCCCCCACATCAAGTTCCTGTGCTCTAGTTTTTCCGTTAAATCCAATTTTTTCTAGTTTCTTCTCAACCACCTCTTTCCCTAATCCCAATCCGGCTGAAAGATTATTAACCAAAGTCTTTCGAGGACTAGCAAATCCAACTTTGACTAATCGAAAAAATTTCTTTTCTTCGGCTAATTCTAATCGTCTTTCTTTTTTTACTACAATCTTAATTACTGCTGAATCAACATCGGGAGTAGGATTAAATTTTTCCCGAGGTACAATCATAACAATTTCTGGTTTTCCAAAATATTGCACCGATAAAGATAAAATTCCCAATTTCCCCGGTTTTTGACAAATCCGCTCAGCTACTTCTTTCTGTACCATCAAAACCAAAATCTGAGGTTGAAAAGAATTTTCCAAAAATAATCGAAGAATTTTTCCAGTGATATAATACGGAATATTAGCAATTAGTTTGTAAGAGGAAAAATCCCTCGAAGTCAAAATCTTTTTCCAATCCACTTCCAAGACATCTCCTTCTAAAATTTCCAGATTCTTTTTTGCTAAACTATTTCGACAAAAACCAGCCAATTCCTCGTCCTTTTCCACCGCCAAAACTCGTCCAGCTTGTTGAATCAATTCCCGCGTCAAAAAACCTCGACCAGGACCAATCTCTAAAACATTATCTTTTTCAGAAATTTCCCCCGCTTCAATTATTTTTTGAACCACCACCTCATCATTCAAAAAATTCTGCCCCAAAGATTTTTTAGATTTCATCTAATAAATAAATTACAAATTTAAAATTACAAGCTCCAAATAAATTATCCGCCTCGGCAAGCGAAGCGAGACGGGCAAATTCAAAAATTATAAATTCAAAACTACTTGCATTTTTCCAAAATACTAGCAAAAATTTTGACTAATTCCATTGTCTCTCCCAACAAAGGCTCTATCCTTTTTCCATATTCAGGATTAGCCTCTATTATTAATTTTAACCAGTAAATTGTTTCTTTGCCTTCTTTTCTACATATTCTCATTCTATAACTAAAATCTTTCTTGGTTTCAGTTTCATTGGCTTCTCGATAATTAGCACCTTGAGAAGTTCCAGACCAAACAACCTGGTCAATTAATTTAAAATTAACCGTATTTTTAGGCAAATTTTAGCCATTCTAATTATTCTTTTGCCATATTCCAAAGTTCTATCTTCGAGATCATATTTTTTGTTCTCGGTCATTTTGAATTTTTAAATTTGCCCGTCTCGCTTCGCTTGCCGAGGCGGATAATTTATTTGTTATTTGTAATTTTGGATTTTGGATTTCACTTTCTAAAGATATTTTTCTATGGTTTCTTTGAGAATGCCCTTCTCTCTTAAACCCACAAGCGTTTCTTTAACTTCCCCATCCTTAAAAATCAACATAGTTGGAATACTCATTACTCCATATTCCCCAGCAACATCCCCTGAACTTTCAATGTCTAATTTTCCAAGCACCGCTTTGTCTTCCATTTCTCCTGCCAATTCATTCACGATTGGACCTTGAACCTTACAAGGACCACACCATTCTGCAAAAAAATCAACTAAAACTGGTTTAATTTTTGACATTTCAATTACTTCCTTTTTAAAATTTTCACTATTAAATTCCATGCTCATAACTTTTAGAGAAATTATTATTGAAAACCTCTTGCTTCAATAATAGTTCTTAACTAATTATTAATAAATTTTTTTAACTTAATTATTTTTAATTATTTCTTGAATCAATTTCCTAACTCGTTCCTTGTCTTTTTTAGCATTTCCAGACAAACAGTCCAAAGTACTTTCCTCGATAATCTTATTTATCACTGAATTAATACCAGCCTTGGAAGCCTTCAGCTGAATCAAAATATCAACACATTCTTTTTTGTCACCAACCATTCTTTTAATCCCCTCCAACTGCCCAATAATATTATTTATCAATTGCTCAGTATTTTTCATATTAACATTATTATTAAAATAATAAAACAACCTATTTTCATCATACCACACACCCCCCAGAGGTGTTAAGAGAAACTTGAAATATCTAACCTTCAATTTTTAACAATCAACTCGAGAGACACAAAAAACAAAAGCCCCTAGTTGAAAAAATCTTCAACCAAGGGCTCAATTTTTTAATAAAATTTTTATATTATAAATATTTTATTATTTTTTTCTGCTAATCCCTGCCAGCCCGACAAGACCCAACCCAAACAAAATCAAGGTGGCCGGCTCAGGGGTTTGATATCCTTCAACTTGAAGATGAGATACCAAAACTCCAATGTACTGATCTGGAGGAAAATTCTGCGAAAACCAAGGAACTAGGCTAAAATTTAAAGTTGCTTCGTTGACCAATAAATCCGTCCAAAAAACCGATGTTAAATCAAATTCTTCCAGCCGATAAATATCATCTCCATTAGAATTCTCACTAGGACGTAGAAATCCTAGAAAAAAATCTTCTAATCTTAACTCCATTGAAAGAATCGGTCCAACACCCCCGTGGACAATAGATAATCGAATACTTTCGATATTGATTGTTTCTGGATCTAGACCCGAAAAACCAGGCTGTTCCCAACTAAATATTCCTGTTTGAGTCACCAGTCCCGAATCAACAATTTGTCCGTCTAATCCCAAAAAACTGGAAGAACCAAAAAGACTCTCAAAGGTAATATTAGTTGAATCTCCACCAGGAAATGCGCTCACACTGGAACTAAAAATTAACAAACCTAAAAACACCAATAAAAAACTCTTTTTTTTCATTTCTTCTTTCTCCTTCTTCTGTTTCCCGTTATTGGGAAAATTAAAAATAATCCAACCACTCTTTAAGATTGCCATATTAAACAACCTTAATCCGGGGTTAGATTTCAGAAAAATTTAAAAAGGACTCTCGAACAAAAACTGTTTAGCCTTTTGTTTTAACATTTTATTAAAACATCTTTTGCTAAGTTTGGCAAGCTCATTTCCAAATTAAATATTTTTTGCTTATAATTATGGCTAAAAAATGAAAGCACCAACAAGAATCAACTTCTTGGTGGTGCTTTTTATTTAGAAAAAATAATTTAGTATATATCATAGTGCATGCGATAGTGGTCTCTATAGAGACCACTATAGTGGCCACTATTTTATTTCTCCACTTTTTCCAAACTAAATCCCTTTTCATCCCAATTCAAAATCGCCCATTCACTTTGACCGTCATCGTCGAACTTACCGATTAAATAATATTGAACTCCATTAATATTAACCTCGTCCCACTTGTGAGTTTCACCATTAACGGAAACTATTTGTTTATCACTTTCTTCTAGAATCTGACTCACCTGTTCTTGATTAACAATTTTATAAGATTTTCTTTTAATTTCATATTCAATTAAAGGATGATCAGAAAAAATAATAACTTTTTCTTTTTGAGTTTCCGCTAAATCATTTTTTAGCCAATTCAATTGAGGTTCTAGAATCGAACCCAAATCTCTTTTGTTAATTTCTGCTAAAGGCGCTCCTTGGTATCGAGCCGCTTGAAATTGTTTTTCATAATAATTTCGCTCGGCAATCAATTTTTCTTTAGTAATTTTATTTTCCACTAAATAAATTGCTAGCTCAGTTGAGTCTTTTAGAACATCTCGCCGAAAATGATAGGCTTTTTTAACTTTCTCGCACCAAGAATTTGACAGACAAAGTAGGTCTAATTCACCATCGCCAGAAACGGTATCGAGAACAATAATGTGAAAATTTTTAACATCAAAAGAATAGTAGGTTTCCGGAGTACTAGTGATTTCTTTCCAATATTCAAACGATTCATAATCATCAACGTCATGATCACTTAAGACATGATAAAAAGGAGCTTTAGTTTTCAAATTATCCACTATCCAAGCCAATTCTTCAGAAGCATCATTGTCGCATCCTTCCAAGCGATACCGAATATTATCTCCTAAATCAATATTAAAATCAGTTTTTCGAGCATTAACATCATTAGTAAATTTTTTTATTCTTTCTTCGTTAATTTTTCCTGGACTCCGAAAATCACATTTATGAACATCAGTAATTATCCCAATTCGAATCGACCCCAAAAAACTTTCCTCAAGTTGTTTCACACTTTCCGAAATACTTTTATCAGTCTCAACAACCTGGTTCACCGAAGAACAAGCCGAAAAAAACAAAGCCAAAAAGCCAAAAATAACTAACCCTACTTTTTTTCTCATAAAATTGATGTAAATTTTTATAATTTTTAATTTTATAAATAAACCCCGTTAAATAAGCTTAGCTTAATTTCAAATTATATTTAAAATTATTTAACTAGGGTAAATATTAAATTCCAATTTTCAAAATCCTTCTATATAGTATCACATTCAAATTTTGAGGCTTATAGATTAAGCAATCAACCCATCTCCACTGAAACTACGTCGAGACAAGGGAAAATTTGAAGTTTCTGATTTAAGCAAAGTTCAATCACAGATCATTCCCTTCTAGGATTGATAGATTTGAGTGCAGTTCAAGGAAAATCCGAATAGCGTATGAGATATACTGACTGGTACATCGAGCGAATAGCGGAGATAGAGATTAAGTTTGAATACAATTTCGTAACGATATCTAAAATCTTCGAGGTAAATTATTCAAACAATTTTTGAAACACTGGCCATAGCCAATGTAATAAAATTTTTGGATAATTTAACCGAAAATTTTAGATTGAGTAGAAAGAGTATTTAAATTTAGTCCCAAGACAAAAAAGCGCGCCAAACTACGAGTCTCAATCCGACTTTATCTCTTCGATTTTGACAGAGATAACTCCAGCTCCGACGCTCATTAATTTTGAGAACGCCACCTTATCCAAATCAATCACCTTTCCCGTCCCTGGATCTGGGCCATAATCATTCACTTGAACGATAATTTGCTTATCGTTATCTTTACTGGTCACTCGCAACCAAGTTCCTCTGGGATACCGAACTGAGGCACAATACATTCCACCCTTAAAAGCATACCAAGTAGCCATCCCTTTTTGCTTGCTAACCACTTCAATTTTTCGCCCTTCCAAAATAATTTCTGACTGAGTTTCTTCTATAATTTTTGTCGCTAATTTTGTCTTACTCACTAACTCTCCATTTTTATAAACAATCTCATATTCAACTTCCCTCAGCCCATTTTCCCCTTCCTGCTTAATTTTTTGTTTTTTCCACTCTATCTTTTTATCAGTTTTCACAATTGTTTCATATTCAACTTCTTGTTTTTCAATCACGTTCTTTTTTTCAATTCGAGTAATCGTTATTTCATCCTCGTCTTTAGCCAAAAGTTCTAATTTGGAAGAGATTTTATCAAAAGGATTGAGCTTTATTCCCTCATCTTTTAGCAATTTTTCAATAGTTCTTCTAATTGTATCAACTTCTCTAGTTTCACCATCCACTTTAATCGAAAGTTTTTTATTGCTAGTAATCGAAATAATTGAATGAGCTGTAATTACTCCCTCCATTACCGGATTAACCAGATCTTTAGAATAAATAATTATTCCTTTCTCTTCTAAAAAATCTCGCACATTAGTAGCGCGAGTCATAGTTTGATATCGAAAACCATCAATCATTAATTCCAAAGGAATCGGATATTGAATATTTAATTCTCGCTTTTCAGTAAAAAATTTTTGCCAAACGAAAAAGCTGATCAATGTCAGAAAAATCAAAAATAATAATATTTTAAACCAAAGTTTAAATTTCATAACCTTAAAAGAAGTAACAAGACACAAGGACACAAGATATAAACAAATTAAAAGCACAAAATTAAAAATTTCAAACAAAAAACCTTCGGTTTTTTCTTTTTTAATTTAAGTTTTTTAATTTGAAATTTGTTTGTATCTTGTATCCTTTTAATTTGTATCCTTCTAAAGATTTTAATCTTTAGTTAGCGGTGCATATTTCATTGATAGTTTCCTAAGTCCTAATTTCGGAAAAGCAATCGTCACTAAATCTCCTTCTTTAGAAATCACCATTCCACTCCCAAAATCAGGATGAGAAACTCGATCACCATCTTTTAAGTCGACGATTTCTGAATCAACTTCGGAAAAATCATCTGCCACGACCTCATCTTCATAAAAACCAGAGACCGATTCTTCTTTAATGATTTGCTCTTCAATCAAATTAGCATCAATTTCATCTAAAAATCGAGATTTAATCGAAGCTTGAGTAGACCCATAAATATTTCGATAATTAGTGTAAAACAAATAAGCTTTTTTCTTGGCTCGAGTAATACCAACATAACAAAGCCTTCGTTCCTCCTCCATTTCCGAAGGATTAATAATCGATCGAGAATGAGGGAATAAGCCCTCTTCCATTCCTACTAAAAAAACTCGATTAAATTCCAAACCTTTAGCACTATGCATCGTCATCAACAAAACCGAGTCCTTATTTTCCAAATCCTGATCAGTTTGCGAAACCAACGCCACTTCTTCTAAAAATTTTTCCAAAGCCGTTTCGTCATCATCATCAAATTTCTGCGCCACCGTCAAAAGTTCCTGAATATTTTCGTGTCGAACTTCCCCTTCATCCCCTTCTTTCAATAACATTTTTCGATAACCTGAATCAACATAAATTTTATTAATCAATTCTGAAACCGTGAGGTCTTTCATTTCTTTTCTAATTTTTTCCAGCAATTCTCCAAACTCATTTAAAGTTTTTAATTTACCTTGATTGATTTTGTATTCCGTCAAATCCGAACTACTTAAAACCTCCAATAAGCTGATTTTCTGATCTTGACTGACTTGAATAATTTTTTCTACAGTCTTCTTGCCCAATCCCCGCGCTGGTTGATTAATAATTCTTTCAAAATTTACCTCATCACTAGGATTAGTCAAAAAATATAGATAAGACAAAATATCCTTCACTTCTCGCCGTTGATAAAATTTCAAACCACCCACAATTTTATAGGGAATGGCCTTCTTCAAAAACGCTTCCTCCAAAGCTCTGGATTGGGCATTAGTTCGATAAAGAATCGCAAAATCATTCAAAGTTTCCCCGTCTTCCTCTTGAGCTCGCTTAATCTCTTGAACAATTTGCTCGGCTTCTTTTTTCTCGTTTTCAACCTCTAAAATTGATAATAACTCCCCGTCTTCATTTTCCGTCCAAAGCTTCTTTTTCTTCTGATTAACGTTCTTAGCAATCACACAATGAGCCGCATCCAAAATATTCTTAGTACTTCGATAATTTTGCTCCAACAAAACCACTTTAGAATTTGGATAATCTTTTTCAAACTCTAAAATATTGCGAATATTAGCTTCACGCCAACCATAGATCGATTGCCAATCGTCCCCCACCACGCAAATATTTCCATATTTTTGAGCCAATAATTTCAAGAAAATGTATTGAGTTTGATTGGTATCTTGATATTCATCCACCATAATGTAACGAAAAATTTCTTGATATTTGTCCAAAATCTGGGGATGTTCTTGAAAAAGTCTCACCATCAACATTATAATGTCATCAAAATCAACTGCATTAGCCGTTTTCAATCGAGCTTGATACTTAACATAAACATTCCCGGCTAATTCTTCATAATAACTTCCCGTTCCCGCCACAAAATCCTCAACATTTAACAAATTACTTTTAGCTTTGGAAATTGTCCCCAAAACTGCCTTAGCCTTGATTTTCTCTTCCGAAATATCCAAATCTTTCATCACTTTTTTAATCAAAGCCAATTGGTCCCGATCATCATAAATAATGAAATTTTTGCTATAGCCAATTTGCTCAATTTCTTGTCGCAAAATCCGAACACAAATGGAATGAAAAGTTCCCACGTGGGGAATATTAGAAGAATAAGGCGAAGTTCCGGCTGGCAATTTCAATAATTCTTTGATTCGCTCCCGCATTTCCCCGGCTGCCTTATTAGTGAATGTGACAGCTAAAATATTACGCGGATTAATTTTTTTCTCGTGAATTAAATAAGCCACCCGATAAGTCAACGCCCTGGTTTTTCCTGATCCCGCTCCCGCTAAAACCAAAACCGGTCCCTCGGTTTGCTTTACCGCCTCCTTTTGTTTCTCATTCAATTCATCTAAAAGTTTTTTTGTTTCAGGCATCAAAATAGTATTTAGTATTAAGTATTTTGTATCAAGTATACAGTGTTAAAAATTTTAACTCAAAGCCAATTTTCAAACAAGCTTTTAATTTTGAACCAATTTCAAAAAAAAAGCGCTCTTTAATTCATTATTTTTTATGAAACAAAGAAACGACTTTGAAAACTTCCTGAATATTCAAAAAGTTTAAAATAGATTTATTATTCTAAAACAACAAAAAAACGCCCTTCGAAGGCGTTTTTTCTAATCCTCTATAAAACCACTAATAACTTAATGATTTTAATTGAGGGGTGAATTTTAGACATTGCTGAATTCACCCTCTTATTAGTAAATTTCCTAGACTCAGAAAACTTAATTAATTAACAGATTTTTCCAATAGGCAGCTCTGTTTTCGCCTTTTTGAAATCTTTATTTTACTGGAATATGGGGAGTGGATCCCATTTTAAAAAGTTCATCCTCGGAACAGTTTGGGTACTGTTTCTGAAAATCTTCCCATTCACCAGAACATTTAACGCACCAGGCACGACATGTGTGCCATTCTTTTTCTTCAAAATCGGCTGTAATCGTACCACACATCGTGCATTTTTTTGAATTTCCCATAATAATTCTCCCTTTTTAAGTGTTTACCCTCAGCTTATGCTTCGGGTTTTTAGATTTATTACTATCTTTAAAACAACCAATCGATGATTATCTAAAAGATAGTAATAAATTAAATTAAATAGGGAAAATAAATATTCTGATTCAATTTAAAAGAACTGCCTCCTTTTTCATTTGAAGTATAATTATAGCATATTTTGTGTTTTTTGTCAATAGAATGTCAATGAAATTAGTTGCTTTTGTTGATTTTAGGGGGTTTTTGAGCTGGAAACCTTTTAGCGAAAAGTTTTAGATTGAAGGTTTTTTAATTAATTTTAAGCTGGGAATAAGAATGGGTTTTGGGTTGAAACATGGTCTTAATTTCAGGATTATTTGGAAATTTTTTGAAAATCGCCCTTGCCAACTTTCTCTTTTCTTGCTAGAATCATTTCAAGTTAGAGTGAATTAAAAAAGTATAAATTAATCTATTATTTATTAATTAAAAACTTTTCCATTCGAAATAATACTCTGAGACTTTTTATTTTTAGTACAGTTCGAGGAGAATTCGAGCACCGAGCGAAATGAACCATCCGGTTCATTGAGCGAGTAGCGCAGAATTCGACAAAGAAATATACCAAAATTAAAAGTCCCGCAATTATTACGGTGGGACGGTGACAGAATCATGGCATTAACCAAACAAGCTAAAAAACGCGTAACAAAAAAATATCTAAGACACGACCGAGACAGTGGATCAGCTGAATATCAAATTGCTCTTTTCACTGAAAAAATCAAGAAATTAGCTTCTCATTTAAAGAAAAATCCTAAAGATAAGCATTCTCGAAAAGGACTGTTAGGAATGGTTCAACAACGAAAAAAACTTCAAAAATATCTTAAGAATAAAAGTGAATTGGCCTACAATAAACTTATTACAGGTCTTGGAATTAAAGGCTAGTTAGAAACGATAAGTTTGGTACATTTCTTCGTCAAATCTTCCGCAACTTTTCGATGTACTATTCAATACATCTCATACGTTGCTCAGATTTTCCTTGAACTGCACTCAAACTAATCATTTTTAATTTGAATATTTCAATTTTTAATTTGTTTGTTTCTTGCCCGTCTCGCGTCGCTTACCAAGGCGAACTTGCTGCACAGTAGCGTTAGCGAAGGCGGGTCAAATTGCACTCAAATTCATTACTCCTAATTATAAATATTTGCGAATAGTTCCTGAAATTAAAAATTAATTTTGATTATAGTTTCGAAACTAAAATTTTTATAGTTAGAAAAATCCTTGAAATTAATTTATTAAAAGGGAATTGATTACAAATGCAATTTTATAACTAAAACTATAAACTTAGTTTGTAATTAAAAACCCTAAACAAAAACCATGTCAAAATTTCCTGATCAAAGGGTGGGCGTCTTGGTCGATGTTCAAAATATGTATTATAGTGCAAAAAGCATTCACAATAAAAAAACGGATTTCCGCGAAATCTTGAAAGTGGCTGGAGACAAAAGAAAAATCGTTCGAGCCCTCGCTTATTGCATTACTACTAAAGAAGGTATCGAAGAAAAATTTATTGAATCTCTTCGTAGTGCTAATTACGAAATCAAATCCAAAGAATTACAAATTTTCAAAGACGGTGCCAAAAAAGGCGACTGGGACGTTGGAATTGCAGTTGATGCTATTAAATTAGCTAATAATTTAGATGTTATTGTGATCGTAAGTGGCGACGGAGATTATATCCCATTGGTAAAATATCTTCAATTCAATCAAGGTGTACAAGTAGAAGTGATGGCTTTTGAAGAAAGTTGTTCTCAAGGATTAATGGAAGAAGCCGATGAATTCACCAATTTAAGCAATTATAAAAGCTTTTTTAGAAAATAAACTTCGTAATTTACAATTTACAGTTTTCAATTAAATAATTTTCGAACTCTCACGATAAGAATGTTATAATTGAGAATTAAATCATTGAAAATTTATTGAAAATTGCCACGAAGTGGTCGTAAGATAAATTGATTTATTGTAAATTATTTTTATTTTTAATAAAAATCCATGCTTATCAAAATAATTTCTCGAATAATAATCAACGCCATTGCCGTTTACGCTGCGGTACGATTAGTGGAAGGTATTGATTTAACAATCAATTTCTACAATTTGGTTTTAGCCGGAATTTTATTGGGAGTAATCAATACTTTAATTAAGCCGATTTTAACTATTCTAGCTTTACCTTTCGTTTTATTGACATTTGGACTTTTTACCGTCATTATAAATGTTGGTTTATTATTTTTAATGGCTTATTTAATCCCTTCATTTGAAATTGCCAACTTCTGGTCTGGCCTTCTGGGAGTTGTTATTATAAGCTTAATAAATTATTTTTTATCTAAAATTAGCAAATAAACATATCCTATGAATATTTTAATTTGGTCACAATTGATAATTTCAATTCTTTTAATCGGAGCGGTTTTGTTACAAAATCGAGGTTCAGGACTTTCAAACGCTTTTGGGGGAGGAGGAGGCGAAGGATTTCACACTAAAAGAGGCTTTGAAAAATTTTTGTTCACCGCCACTACTACTTTAGGAACTTTGTTTATTTTAAACTCTATCGCTTTTTTAATTTTCTAATTGAATATTAAAGAAACTGCTTTCAGTTGCCTTAAAGTCTAAATTCAAACTAATTTTATGAACGATAAGTCTAATAAAATTATTAATTACATAAAAATTCTTTCCAATAAGGAAAAATTCATCCTTTATCTATCAATTTTTCTTTTTTCAGTCGGCTTAGTTAGTTGGTCAATTTTCTATTATTTTGACGCTACTAAAAAAGTTCCCGCAATGGGAGGTGAATATACCGAAGGAATCGTCGGAAAACCCACTTACGTCAATCCTTTACTCTCAAGAACCAATGAAATAGATGGAATGATTAGCAATTTAATCTTTTCTTCCCTTTTTAAATACGACAAAAATTCAGGTTTAGTTAAGGATTTAGTTGAAAGTTATGAAATTTCGGACGACAAGAAAACCTACATTATCAAAATTAGACCTGATATTAAGTGGCATGATGACAATCAAGTGACCGCCAACGATGTTTTCTTTACAATCAGATTGATTCAAGACCCAAAATTCAAAAGCACCTTAAGAGGCGAATGGCAAGATACTAAAGTTGAGTTGATAGATGAACAAACAATCAAAATCGTCATCGATAAGCCTTACAGCCCCTTCCTTAATAAACTAACGTTCGGAATTATTCCTCAACATATTTTTAAAGATATTTCTTCGGAAAACTTTTTGATCAATGAATTCAACCTAAAACCAGTGGGATCAGGACCTTTTGAATTCGCCGATTTCAAAAAAGATAAACAAGAAAATATAATTTCATATCAATTACTATCCAATGATGAATATTACGATCAAGTTCCTTATTTAGAAAAAATAAATTTCAACTTTTATGGATCCGAAGACGAATTGGTTGAAGCTTATAATAAAAAAGAAATTAATGGTTTTGGGTTATTTTCTTATGATAAAATTCAACAATTTGAAAATAATGAAGACACAGTTATAAAGGCCTTAAAAAGCCCTCGCTATTTTGCAATATTTTTCAATCAAAATAAATCAGTGCCTTTAGCTGAAGCAAAAGTTAGAAAAGCGCTTTCTTTCGCCATCAATCGAGACGCAATCTTAGAACAAGTTTTTTACAATAAGGCTGCCGATCCTCTTTACTCTTTGGTTTTACCTGAATTCGGAGAGATTAAACCTTCTTCTGAGATTGAAAAGTATGACTATAATCCGGAAAAAGCCAAGGAACTACTGAGAGACGATGGCTGGAAAGAAGAAAATGGAGCTTGGAAAAAAAATGGCGAAGAACTGCAAATTTCTTTGATCTCCACTCAATGGCCCGCTTTAATTAGAACTTCTGAATTAATTAAAAAACAATGGGAAGAAATTGGAGTAAAGGTGGATGTTTCCAATCTTGAACTTTCCAATATTCAACAGAATTTTATCAAACCTCGAGAATATCAGGCTCTATTATTCGGACAAGAATATCCGGGAAATGAACCAGATCCTTATCACTTCTGGCATTCCACCGAAAAAGAAGATCCCGGAAACAACATTGCGGTTTTCAGCACTGACAAGATGGATGAACTTTTAGGTCAAGTTCGAGAAAATCACAATATGAGCGAAAAAGAAACTAGCTATAATGAAATCGAAAAAATTATAAACGAAGCAGCGCCAACTCATTTCCTTTATAGCGTTAATTATCTTTACATCATCAATCAAAAAGTCAAAGGATTTGAAACGGAATCTATTGTCAATCCAATTTTTAAATTTAATAATATTACTGATTGGCATATTAATACAAAACGAGTTAGGAAATAGATTAATATTGAGTTCTTAATATTGAGTATTTAAAAATAATATAAATAAATAACAAAAGACTATGAATATAGACTTTAAAAATGTTAGCAAACATTATGCAGCTCGCCCTCATGAAAAAATGAAAGATGTTTTAATGGATCCGACCGGTCAAGGTCCTGACATCCATTATTATATGATTCGCGGAGGTATAGACCAAAAAAACATTACAGTCTGGGAACCAGGAACCATTTCTGGTGAATACATCAAAACTTATGGACACTATCATGTTGGAGAATTAAGTGAAACATATTGGATTTTGCATGGCGAAGGAATAGCTCTTATGCAAAAATTATCTACTGACAAAGATGGCGAGATGATTACTGACACAGTAGAAGAATTTAAAGCAATTCCCGTAAAAACTGGAGATGAAGTTTTCATGCCGTCAGGTTTTGGTCACTTACTCGCAAACATCGGAACAACTTATTTTGCTACAGCCGATAATAGCCCTGTCGACTTTGAAGATCGCGACCCCTCTTCTTTTCCAGGACACGCTGATTATAAACCAGTCAAAGAAATGCAGGGATTTGCCTACTACGTCATCGAACACAATGGCGCACCAGCACTCAAAAAAAATCCACGCTATAAAGAAATCAAGAAAGAAGATTTAGGTGGTTTACTTGTGATTGATTAAAAATTGTCATACAGCTAGACAATCCTTCACGAAATATTTATTTTCAGTAAACTATATCTATTTTAAATTTCAATTTATAATTATAATATTTTAGTTCAAAAAACATGGCCCAACAAAAAAATAATGCTCGCCACAAAACGGAAGAACGCCCTTGGGGAAAATTTGAAGTTTTTGTCACCGCCCCTAATTATCAAGTTAAAAGATTGAGTGTAATTCCTGGAGGAAAGTTGAGTTTACAATCTCATAATCATCGCTCAGAACATTGGGTAGTTGTACATGGCACTGCTAAGGTAATCAATGGCGAACGTGAAATAGTGCTAAAAGAGAATGAAAGCACCTATATCCCCGTCACTCACGTTCATCGTCTAGAAAACTCTGGTAATGAAATTTTAGAAATTATTGAGATTCAGACCGGCGACTATCTTGGTGAAGACGATATTGTTCGTTATGAAGATGTCTACAATAGAATAGATGAAAAAAAGGCTTAATAAAAAAACAAAGCATTGACAAACTTATAAATTTCTGATAAGATAAGTATTCTTCCAAAAATAAATTATCTTAAAAAATAATTCCTTCTATAAACAATCCAAATAAAATTCTGATTATTTACAGCTCTAATTAATACAGATTTTCAACCAAAAAACAGAGAATATTTTAGGTACATTTTTTAATTAAAATGTCTCTAGAAATGGTCTCTTGAGTATAGAATTCATTTCGATAAATTCTCAAAAAAAATTCCATAAAACTAATTAATTTTTAGTGATTTATTTTGGCTTTACCAAGATAAACTCTAAAATCTTTACAATAGAACTATCGCTAAACAAACTTTGTTTAGAAGTAGAACTATTTTTAAAAATGATTAAAAAAACAAACAGCCCTAGGACTGTTCACAAAAAACCTAGGACAGATAAACCGGCGAAAAGCTTTACCGCTCCAGCCAGAGACCGACTTCGAATCATTCCTTTGGGAGGATTAGAAGAAATTGGTCGAAACATGACCCTATTTGAATATAACGACGATATTGTTATCGTTGATTGTGGGTTGATGTTTCCAGAAGAAAGAATGATGGGAGTCGATTACATCGTTCCTAACGTTGATTATTTAAAAAAACGAAAAAAAAATATTAGAGGAATGGTAATCACGCATGGTCATATGGATCATATTGGAGCCATCCCTCAAATTTTGCACGAAATTGGTAATCCAGTTATTTATGCTACTGATTTGACTCAGGCCATGATATTAAAAAGACACGAGGAATATAAAGATTTACCGCCTTTGAATGTTAAACAAATTCGAAAGGTGGATCGATTGAAACTAGGAGTTTTTGATATTGAATTTTTTCATGTTAATCACTCTATTCCTGGTTCAGTCGGATTAGTCCTTCGAACTCCAGTTGGAAACATTATGCATACCGGAGATTTTAAATTCGATCATTCTCCAGTGGGTGATGTCCCGGCTGATATTTCTAAAATTGCTCATTTAGGCGCAGAGGGAATTTTGGCTTTGTTATCAGATAGCACTGATTCTCAAACTCCTGGTTATAGTATTTCTGAATCTAAAATTAAAAATACCATTGAAAAAATCTTTAATGAAGCGGAGGGTCGAATTATTATTGCCACCTTTTCTTCACTTGTTTCTCGTATTCAAGAAATTGCTGAAGTAGCCGAAAAAGCAGGAAGAAAATTAGCGGTAGATGGTTATTCAATGCGAAACAATGTTGAAATTGCCAAAAAACTTGGCTATATCAATGCTAAACACTCTACTTTTATTAATATCAAGGATGTTGATAAATATCCTGATAGTAAAATAGCAGTTTTATGTACTGGTGCTCAAGGCGAAGACAACGCTGTTTTAATGAGAATTATCAACAACGAACACAAATTCGTCAAAGTTCATCAAGGCGACACAGTGGTTTTTTCTTCTTCGGTTATCCCCGGGAATGAACGTTCTGTTCAAGGAATGAAAGATACCCTTTATAAAAAAGGAGCGCACGTTATTCATTACAAAATGATGGATATTCACGCTGGTGGTCACGCTCGTCAAGAAGATTTGAAAATGATGATCAACTTAGTTCGACCAAAATATCTGATTCCCGTTCACGGAACTTATTATATGTTGAAAATTCACGGTGAATTGGGAGAGGAAGTTGGCTTAAAGAAAGAAAACACCTTAATTGGAGAGAATGGTTGCGTCTTTGAATTTAACAAAAAACAAGAAGGACGAATTACCAGCGAAAAAATTACCACTTCCTATGTAATGGTAGATGGAATTGGCTTAGGTGATATTGGCAACGTAGTTTTACGAGACCGCCAACACTTAGCCGAAGATGGAATGTTCACTATTGTTTCAGTAGTTGATAAAATCAAGAAACAAGTAGTGGGCGAACCACAGGTTTCTTCTAGAGGCTTTATCTATGTCAAAGAAAATTTTGACTTAGTGAACGAAACTAAAGCTCGGGTCAAAAAAGACATTAATAAAATAATTTCCAATGAAGCCGTTCCCAATTGGAACTACGTCAAAAAGAATATTCAAGAAGACGTTGGAAAATTTTTATTCCAGAAGACTCAACGGAGACCGATGATTCTGCCGATAATAATTGAGGTTTAGGCGAATATAGATAATAAAAAGTCGCTCATTTTTGAGTGACTTTTTTGTTTGGACAGTTTAGTCATCGGTCATCAGTGATCTGTCATCGACTCTTTTTACTAAATTTTTACGATTACTGATGACTAATTACTAATGACGATTTTATTTGCCAAAAATCTTCAATTCAACTAAGCTATTTATATAAAAACACTAATCTTAAAATATGAACAAGCGAATCTTCTCCGGTATTCAACCTTCTGGTAATTTACATCTAGGAAACTACCTGGGCGCAGTTAAAAATTGGGTTGAGCTTCAAAATGATTATGATTCAATTTTTTGCATTGTTGATTTACACGCTATCACAGTTCCTCAAAAACCAGAGGAATTATCAAAAAAAACTCTGGAGGTCGCCAAACTATATCTCGCCGCTGGTGTTGACCCTGGTCGATCAATCATCTTTATTCAATCTCAGGTTCGCGAACACACTGAATTAATGTGGTTATTAAATACCCTGACAAAAACTAGTGATTTGACTAAAATGACTCAATTTAAGGATAAATCCGCTAAAGAAAACAGCTTTGGAAATATCAACGCTGGATTATTAAATTATCCGATTTTAATGGCGGCTGATATTTTACTTTATGACGCTAATTTAGTTCCAGTTGGCGAAGACCAATTTCAGCACATTGAACTAACTCGAAAATTAGGCCGAAAATTCAATCAAGAATTCGGGGAAACTTTCGTTTTACCCGAAGGCTTTTCTAAAAAAGAAGGCAAAAGAATTATGGGGCTTGATAATCCAACTAATAAAATGTCCAAATCGGCTCCTTCTGAATACAATCGAATTGACTTACTAGATTCACCTGAAATGATTAAGAAAAAAATAATGAAAGCCGTGACGGATAATGACCAAGAAATTGAATATTCAGATAAAAAACCGGCTTTAAAAAATCTAATTAATATTTTCAGTTTAGTCTCTGACAAAAAAATAAAAGTGATTGTCAACGAATATCAAGGACAAGGCTATAAAGAATTTAAAGAAGGTTTAGCTCAAGCAATTATAGATTATCTTCAACCCATTCAAGAAAAATATCATCAAATTAGCGACGAAGATATTCGAAAAGTGCTCTTTAATGGCTCGATTAGAGCTCGAAAATTAGCCGAGAAGAAAATTAAAGAAGTAAAAGAAAAAATGGGATTGATAGTCTAGTCTTCAAGAGTAAATAGAAAAATTTAAAACTCGTGCCTAAAAACACGAGTTTTGATTTACAATGCATTGAATTTTTAATTTTGTAATTTTATAATTTTATAAATAAATCTCAATTTTTAAATCCAAAACATATCGCACGCGAAGTTTAAAAATTATAATTTAAGATTTATTTAAAAATTATAAAATTAAAAATTATCTTTCACCTTCTCCTATTATTCAACAGCATCAACGCTCCAAAAGGCAGAATTGACCAAATAAAACGGGCTTCTTTGGAAATTAAAAGCGTTTTAGAAAGTGGGGTAAAAAATTCTTCCAACTCTTTTAACGAAAACCAATTCAAAACAATACTACCAATCATTCCAACTATCACTAGCGCTAAAAAAACAACTCGAACCCAGCTAGTAATACCGCTCCCTTTAATTGAAAAAGGAAAGGCTTTTTTTATTCCGTTGAAAACTAAAAAAATAATTACTCCTAATAAAATTGCTTTAACCCCACTAGTTTGAGGAATAAAATAAGCAGAAGAAAGAATGACGAAAGAAATATAGACCGCTAAAATTAAAGCCCCTAGATTTTTCTTATTGACCACCACTGTCAAAATCAAACCGATTATTAAAAAAATTATCAAAAGCCAAACATCACCAGCGTATTGTTTAGCCACTCCGATTTGAGTTAAAAATTCAATCATTGTTTTGTTTTTATATTTATGATAAAGTAAACTACTATATTAAAGATGATAACATGTTTTTAAAAATTTTTTAATTAAAGTTTTTAAATTTAATTATTACTGGTCATCAGTCATCCGTCATCGAAAAAGATTTCGATTACTGATTACCAATTACTGATGACTATTTATGCACAACTTCCTGCAATTTTATCAATCCCTTCCCTCTGCACTAGATCCCGTTTTATTCAAAGTCGGTTTTTTCTCTATCCGCTGGTATTCAATCGGCTATTTAATGGCTTTCGCCACTTCCTTTGGTTTGATTTGGTGGCGAATTAACAACAAAGAATTTAACTCCAAAAAACTTCCAGCCAATCAAATCAAAGAGATTGTTTTGGACGTTTTTTTAATCTCAATTTTTGGATTAATAATTGGCGCCCGATTGGGTTATTTTATTTTCTACGATTGGAATACTATTTTTAGTAATCCTTGGGAAATATTCATTCCAGGCTCTAATGGTTTTTTTGGTTTTTCTTTTCACGGTGGTTTAATCGGAGCATTACTCGGAGCTTGGATTTATTGTTGGAAAAATAAAATATCTTTTTCGACACTGGAAAATCTAATTATTCCCACCATTCCTTTGGGCTTATTTTGGGGACGTTTAGGCAACTTTTTTAATGGTGAACTGTTTGGCAATGAGACTTTGAAACCCTGGGGAATGCACTTTGTCGATCAGTCTAGCCTACAACACCCCAGCCAACTATATGAAGCTTTTGGCGAAGGTGCTATAATTTTTTTAGTTCTCTGGATTATTCGAAATAAAAAACTAGCTCAGAATAATTTTGTTAGTATTTTTTTGATTCTCTATGGAATGATTCGTTTTATAATTGAATTTTTTCGAGCTTCTCCACCAGAACATACTATTTTAAATTTTTTAACCACTGGACAAATCTTGTGCCTAACAATGATTTTATTCGGAATATTATTATTTAAAAAAACTAATAAATAAGCTTTCATAAAGAAATGAAAATTTTTTCCATAGAAACTTCCTGCGACGAAACAGCGGCCGCTATTTTAGAATTCGATTCAAATGGCAAATTTAAATTACTCGCCAATCAAGTTGCTTCACAAATAAAAATTCACGCCAAATGGGGTGGGATTGTTCCTAATCTAGCCGCTCGAGAGCACACTAAAAATATCCTCCCCATTATCAAAGAAACTTTCAAAGAAGCCAATTTAAAACCAGAAAATATTGATTTATTTTGTGTGACAGAAGGTCCTGGTCTAATTCCAGCTCTTTTAATTGGAGTTAATAATATTAAAACTTTAAGCTATTTTTATCAAAAACCTTTAACCGGGGTTCACCACATCGAAGGACATATTTATTCAAATTTTATCGATAAAGACGATAGAGGCAATTTAGGAATTACGAGTTTGAGCAAAGTTCGAGGAAAAACCGAGCAACACAACGAAATTTATTCAGGGATAAATAAAGCGAGTAGCGGAGATTTTGACAAAGAAATTTGCCAAACTCGTAATTCCTGTAAATTCGAATTTCCGATTTTAAATCTAGTAATCTCAGGCGGACACACTCAGTTAATCCTAATGAAAAATCATTTAGAATATGAAATTATCGGTCAAACTCAAGACGATGCTGTGGGCGAAGCCTTTGATAAAGTAGCCAAAATGATGGGCTTCGAATATCCAGGCGGACCGATTATTTCCGACCAAGCTAATCAAGCCGAAAAACTAATTTTAAATAAAAAAATTGATAAAAAATATCTTAAAATCAAATTTCCACGTCCAATGATGCATTCACCGAATTTAAACTTCTCCTTCTCTGGTTTAAAAACAGCAGTTTTGTATTTTTACCAAAAACTAGAAAAACAAAAGTTGCCAGAAAAAGAAATGCCAATTTGGAAAAAATTTATCAGTAAAGCCTTTCAAGACGCCGTCATGGAAGTTTTGCAAAATAAAACCCTCAAGGCCATTGAAACTTATAAACCTAAAACTGTTTTATTGTCCGGCGGAGTTTCCGCTAATAATAAAATTTTAGAAACTTTACAAGAAAGATTAGCCACTGACTACCCTCAAATAATTTTTAATTCTCCCGAAAAAAAGTTTTGTGGTGACAATGCTACTATGATTGGAATAGTTGGGATAATAAAATATTTAAAATCAACCAAAAAAGAACAGTCTGTTTTTGACAGCAATTGGAAAAACCTCGAAGCTAATTCTAATTTGAAAATCGATGCCGAATAATCCTTCCAAAGATTCTCCGGAAGTCGAACTTCCGGAAAATTTAAATAATAAAGTAATTGTCATTTTAGGGCCGACTTCTTCGGGAAAATCGAGTTTGGCGATTAAAATAGCCGAAGACTTTAATGGCGAAATTATTTCCGTTGATTCTCGGCAGGTTTTTAAAAATATGGACCTAGGAACCGGAAAAATAAATGGGAAATGGGAAAAAATTAACAACAAAAAAGTTTATACTTATAAAAATATTCCTCATCACTTAATTGATTTTATTAATCCAGAAGAAGATTATAACGTTTCTCATTTCAAAAGAGATTGTGAAGAAAAAATCTTAGAAATTCTCGAGAGGGGCAAGGTGCCAATCCTCTGTGGCGGAACCGGTTTCTGGATTCAAGCGATCATTGACGATGTAATTCTCCCCAAAGTCGAACCCAATCCAAAATTACGTCAAAAATTAAACAAAAAATCAGCCCCAGAATTATTTAAAATACTTAAAAAATTAGATTCTAATCGCGCTAATAATATTGACTGTAAGAACAAAGCGCGTTTAATCAGAGCGATTGAAATAGCCGAAGAATTAGGAAAAATCCCTAAAATAAAGATCGACCAAAGAAATAATAAAAGAAAAATTAAAGGTAAATCAGTTGATTTTTTACAAATTGGAATTCCTATCGATAAATATAAATTAGCAGAAAAAATAAAAACTCGACTAGGAGAAAGATTCAACGACGGAATGGTGGAAGAAATTTTAGAATTAAATGAAAAATACAACCTTTCTAAAGAAAAAATCCAAGTTTTTGGTCTAGCTTATGCGCTTGTTCCCTTATATGAAAAAGGTGAAATCACTCGCAAAGAATTATTTGATAAAATTGCTCAAGCTGAAAAAAAATACGCCAAGAGACAGATGACTTGGTTTAAAAAAGATCCAAGAATTTTTTGGAGTAATGACTACACAAACATTAAAGAAAAAATTAAAAAATTTTTAACAAACTCGATTTAGCTTATTTTTAACTAAGTTTATTATTGAGATAAAATTTTGATTTTTAGTAAATTTTATGCTATAATGAGAGTATTATGAGACTAAATCAAACGCAAATCCTAGAAAAATTCAGACCATTTCTTTGGTCTTTTGATGTTTCACAAATGGATATTGGTAAAAATAAAAAAAGAATTATTACAAATGTGTTAAATCTTGGCACAAAAGAAGCAACCGATTTGTTACTTGATGTTTACAGCAAGGATGATATAAAAGAGCAAATTAAGAATCCGAAACCAGGAGAGTGGAATAATAAATCTTTAAATTATTGGTCAATTATTTTTGACATAAAACCTAAAAAAATAAAAAATGTTTTACGACATCTTGGATAAAAAAAGAATTGAAATTTTGCCTCTTTTGAAAAAATTTAAAAAAGAGTTTTATTTGGCCGGTGGGACTTCCTTGGCCTTGCAAATAGGACATCGTGATAGTATTGATTTCGATTTTTTCAAATATGAAGATATCCAGATAGATGAATTATTTAATAGTATAAAAGAAGTATTTTGCGATTATAAAATTTTAAAAATCCAAGAAGAAGAAAATACTTTAACTGTTTTAATTGATGAAAATATTAAATTAAGTTTTTTTTCTTATAGGTATGAACTCTTAAAAGATTTAATTAATGAGAAATTTTTAACGTTGGCTTCAATAGAAGATATCGCCTGTATGAAATTATCGGCTATAATAAGTAGAGCCACGAATAAAGATTATATTGATTTGTATTATATTTTTAAAGATTATGATTTTAAAAAGATTCTAACTTTGTGCAAAAAAAAGTTTCCTGAGATTGATACAAATTTGATTTTAAAGAGTTTAGTCTACGTTGATGATGTAGAACATGAGCCGATTATGTTTAAACATGGTAATTCAATTGATTTTGATGAAGTTAAACAATTTTTGATTGAATTAATTAAAAAATAAAATAATTAGATATCTCAAATAAAGAAAGGGGCTTCGCGTTATCGCTGAAACTCCTTTTAATTTCATTTTAATCGTTGCTTATTTCTTTCCATACTCCACCTCCTTATTTTTAAAAAATCATTTCTAAGAATATCCCTCTGTTTCAGAACTAACCTCAACAACACTGTCGGACGTAACACGATAAGTTCTTGAATGTTTTTGAGTAAGAAAAATATTGATTTTATTTCCTCTTCTTGGATAATGAGGGACTATTTGATCATGCTTATCACCAGACAGAGACCCTTTTATATCGTAGAAATCCACGATGAAATTATGACTCACAATACGAGGGAAGTTTTTAGAAGTCTTTGAATGGGATTGAAATAAAATAAAACAACACCTGCCAAGAACCAAGCTTAATTAGTAGACAGTCTTTTTGAAAAGTGATAAGCTGGTATCGTTGAGGGGTTGAAAAAATACTTTTGAATCCCTTTTTATATTGTTATAATATAAAATAAAACGATAAAAGATATTTCAAATAAACAATAAACTATCAAAATGATAATAAGTTGGTACGGACAATCTTGTTTTAAAATTCAAACGAAACCTCAAAGAGGAGCGGAAGAAGTGACCATTATTACTGACCCTTTCGATAAATCAATTGGCTTGAAACCCCCTCAAGGTAGTGCTGATTTGGTATTAATATCGCACAATCACGCTGATCATAATAATGCTAAAAGTCTCAAGGGAGATCCTTTTGTCATCGACGCGGGAGGAGAATATTCCTTTAAGGATGTTTATGTCGAAGGAGTTTCCTCTTTTCACGATAATGAAAAAGGCGCTTTGCGAGGGCTCAATAATATTTATCTAATTAGGACTGAAGATTTAGTTGTCTGCCATTTAGGTGATTTAGGTCATATTTTAACCGAAAAACAAATCGGCGCTATCGGTGAAGTAGATATTTTAATGCTTCCAATTGGAGGAAAATACACTATAGACGCCAAAGAAGCTGAAAAAGTTATCGGGCAAATTAACCCTAAAATAATTATTCCGATGCACTACAAAATTCCTGGATTAAATATTAAAGAACTAGCCGAAGGAAAAGAATTTGCCAAAGAATTAGGATTGGAAATAGAGAAAGAAGTAAAAAAATTCTCCGTCAAAGCTGGAGATTTGAGAGATATACAAAATAAAGTAATTTTTATGGATTGTTGTAATTAGAAATTTTTATGGAAGAACTTTATAAAAAAATACTAAAAAAACCCAAGGCTTATCGAAAAAGACTAGCTTACATTTTAACGCTCATTTTTGGCTTAGTATTTTTTTCTTTGTGGATGTTTATTACAATGGATAAATTAAAAAAAGATTTAGGAGATGTTAGCCCCCGAGAAACTTTAAAAAAACAAATTCCCTCTTTAAGAGAAGAATACCAAAAGCAAACCGGGGAAACTTTGGATATAAAAAAAGAATTAGAAAATCTAGGTTATTAAACTATAAACGAAAAAGATGGACAAAGACGCAGAAAATAATATTGGAAAAATCAATTTAAGAAAAATTACCAACGAGATGGAAGAATCCTATCTTTCATATGCAATGAGCGTAATTGTTTCCAGAGCCCTTCCGGACGTTAGAGACGGCTTGAAACCAGTTCAAAGAAGAATTCTTTTTTCTATGAATCAAATTGGATTAAAACACACCGGTCGATACCGAAAATCAGCTACCGTAGTTGGTGAAGTTCTTGGTAAATGGCATCCGCATGGAGATTCTGCTGTTTATGAAACAATGGTTCGAATGGCTCAAGATTTTTCATTAAGATACCCCTTAGTAGACGGGCAAGGAAATTTTGGTTCAATTGATGGTGATTCTGCCGCAGCCATGCGTTATACTGAAGCTAAAATGTCAGCTATTGCCGATGAACTTCTACTCGATTTAGAAAAAGACACTGTTGACTGGAGAGATAATTATGATTCAACCCGAAAAGAACCTGTCTTTTTACCAGCCAAGCTACCTCAACTATTACTGAATGGAACAATGGGAATCGCAGTCGGAATGGCCACTAATATTCCACCTCATCACTTGACTGAATTAGTCGATGGAATTAGCCATTTAATTGATCACGCAGACGCCACTATTGAAGACCTAACTCAATTTATTCAAGGTCCAGATTTCCCAACTGGAGGTATAATCTACAACAAAGCTGATATTTTAAATGCCTATACTACCGGACGAGGCGGAATTACAACTCGAGCTAAAGCCGATATTGTTGAAAGCGATAAAAATAAGTTCAGTATTGTCATTTCAGAATTGACCTACCAAACCAATAAATCCATCCTAATTCAAAGAATGGCCGAATTAGTAAAAATTGGAAAATTAATTGGGATCAGAGATATTCGAGACGAATCCGATCGAGATGGAATTCGAGTAGTAGTGGAACTCAAAAAAGACGCTTACCCCAACAAAATTTTAAATCAACTTTACAAATTAACTGATCTTCAAAAGAATTTCAATTTGAATATGCTAGCCTTAGTCAACGGAATTGAACCTCAAACCTTAAATTTGAAAGCAATTCTAGAGCATTACATTGCTCATCGAAAATTGATGGTGACCAGAAGAATCGAATTTGATTTAAGAAAAGCTGAAGCCAGAGCACATATTTTAGAAGGCTTGAAAAAAGCACTGGATCACATCAACGAAGTAATTGAAACCATCAAAAAATCTTCCAACAAAGAAGAAGCGCATAAAAATTTAATGGTTAAATTTAAATTATCTGATTTACAAACAACTGCTATTCTTGAGATGCGATTGCAAGTTTTGGCTGGTTTAGAACGCAAAAAAATTGAAGACGAACTCAAAGAAAAACTAGACATAATCAAAGAATTAAAAATAATTTTAGGAGATCCTGGAAAAATTCTTATCATAATCAAAGACGAACTTACTGAACTTAAAAATAAATACGGCGACAAAAGAAGAACCCGAGTTATCAAAGGTAGAATTGGCGATTTATCCCAAGAAGATTTAATCGCTAACGAAGAATCTATTATTAGTTTAACTGGAGATGGCTATATTAAACGACTTCTGCCTAATAGTTTCCGATCCCAAAAACGAGGCGGTAAGGGAGTCAAAAGCGGATCAGTCAAGGAAGACGATGCCATTGATAAAGTTTTGACTGTTATGTCTCACGACAATGTTCTATTTTTCACTGACACCGGAAAAGTTTTTCAAACTAAAGCTTATGAAATTCCAATTTCTAGCCGAACCAGTAAGGGGAATGCAATTGTTAATTTCCTACAAATTGCCCCTAACGAAAAAATTACTTCAATGAAAGCCGTCACCAAAGATTCTGACGCTAAAAATTTAGTAATGCAAACCACTCAAGGCCGAATTAAAAAAGTTCCTCTTCAAGACTTTAATAATGTTCGAAGAGATGGATTGATCGCCATCAATTTGAACAAAGATGATTCCTTAGGTTGGGTTGACACCAGCAATGGAGAAAATGAAATCATGCTTGTCACTCTAAAGGGACAATCCATAAAATTTGACGAAAAAGACGTTCGTCCAATGGGAAGAACCGCAGCCGGAGTAAAAGCTATTAAGCTTAAAAAAGAAGATCAAGTAATTGGAATGCACGTCGTTCAGAAAGAAGATAAAGAGGCTCTATTGTTAGTCATTTCCGAAAAAGGTTATGGTAAAAAAACCCTTTTAACTAAATATAAAACTCAATCCAGAAATGGCTCTGGGATAAAAACTACTCAAATAACCAATAAAACCGGAAATTTAGTTTCCTCTCACATCATTGAAGAAGCTGATAATGAAAAAGATTTAATCGCCAGTTCCAACAAAGGACAAATCATTAGAACTGGAGTTAAAAGCATTTCAAAATTAGGTCGAGCCACTCAAGGCGTTCGAGTAATGCGATTAAAAGTTGAAGAAAAAGTAGCGGCTACCACTATTCTTTAAATTTTTAAGCTTTTGAAAAACAGAGATTTACCAAAAATCTCTGTTTTTTTGTTTAAAGGGACTATTTCTAATCACCCTTTTTACTGTAATTTTCCAATTTTGGTTAAATTCTTTAAAAATTGTTTTGCCTTAACTATCGCTAAAGCTTCAAAAATTTTTAAATAATTTATCTTAAAATT
>CAZXUS010000008.1:0-47061 GCA_964643985.1 uncultured Bdellovibrionales bacterium
ACAAATTAAAAATCTCAAATTAAAATATCCAAACTCAAAAAACCGAAGGTTTTTTTGTTTTTAATTTAAAATTTTTAATTTGAGATTTGTTTGTATCTTGCGTCCTTGTATTTTGTATCTTGTCTTCTGTATTTTTTCTCTTGAAAAAACCTTTCTAAATCGTTAAAATAAAATTTATAGATAAATATTAAGCCTTAAGATATGTCTGGACACAATAAATGGTCAAAAATAAAAAATAAAAAAGCGGCTACTGACGCCAAAAGATCCAAGATATTTTCAATGATTTCCAAAGATATTATTTTAGCCGCCGCCAATGGCGCTGACCCAGAATACAACTTTCAACTTAAGATGGCCACAGACAAAGCACGAGCCGCTAACATGCCAAAGGATAATATTGCCAATGCTATTCGACGGGGTAGCGGAACTTTGAAAGATGGGGCAAAATTAGAAGAATATCTTTTTGAAGCTTATAGTCCCAATCAAGTAGCAATGTTAATTCGAGCTGTTAGCGATAATAAAAATCGAACTTTAGCGGAGGTACGGACTTTTTTAACAAAAAATGGTGGTAAAATGGTGGAAGGCGGAAGCATCAGCTGGCAGTTTGATCAAGTTGGAAAAATAGTTGTGGCTGAAAACAATAAAACCGAAGACGAACTAGAAGAGATTATTATCGAAAGTGGCGCTGATGACTATAGCGAAGATGACGGAGAATTAATTATTTACACTCCTTTTCAAAAACTTCAAGAAGTAAAGGAATTTCTAGAAAAAGCCGAATTAGAAATTAAGGAAGCTAATTCGACTTATTTGCCTCAGAATACTTTAGAAATTAGCGATGCTGAATTAGAAAATTATTCAAATTTTATTGATAAAATAGAAGAGCAAGATGATGTGGTGGAAATTTATGATAATCTTGGGTGAAGTTAGAAAGTTTCTAAAGTTTATAAAATCAGCTTATGATAAAAAATATAAAAATTTTAGGAATCGACCCTGGAACTGCTATTACCGGTTGGGGATTGATTGAAGAAAAAAAAGGTGAACCAATTTTAAAAGCTTACGGTTGTATTGAAACTCCCAAAACTCATTCTGATGTTCATCGTTTGGTGGAAATTGCTCGAGACCTAAGACATATTTTAGAAACTTATCAACCGGACGAGGTAGCGGTTGAAGATTTATTTTTCTTTAAAAATCTTAAAACCGCGATAAAAGTAGCCCAAGCTCGAGGAGTTTTACTTTTGATTCCGAGCGAAAAAAAGATTCCAGTTTTTGAATATACGCCTTTACAAATCAAACAAGCTTTAACTGGTTATGGACGAGCGGAAAAAAAACAAGTTCAAATTATGGTTCAAAATATTTTAAATCTCAAGAAAATGCCTCAACCGGATGATGCGGCGGATGCGTTGGCGGTAGCACTTTGTAGGCAACAATCTCGCAAGATAGAGTTGCTCAATGATTTAAGTTGAAATAAATTAAAGTCTAGCCGATTTGTTTTAAGTTGTTTATAATAAGACTGTTTGTGGTCAGAAGAATTCTTTATTAAGTAAAAAAATAAATGAAAATAATTGAAAAAAGAAAATATTCGTTTTTATTTTCTGGGTTATTAATTGTTGCCAGTATTGTTTTTATTGGAATTTGGGGTTTGAAATTAGGAATTGATTTTACCGGAGGAGTTTTAATTGAAGTTAAATTTCAGCAAGATGTAAGCAAAGACCAAGTCGCTGAATCAATTAAAGATTTGGAATTAGCCAGTCTATTAATTCAACCAGCTGAAAATAACTCCTTTATTATTCGTTATCAATCCGAAGAAAATAAGCTTAATCCAGAAGTCGAAACTATTTTAAAAGAAAAATATCCAGAAATAGAAATCTTAAGAACTGAATTTATTAGTTCTTTGATTTCTTCAGAGTTAAAAAGAAATGCCATTTATGCAGTGTTGGTTTCTATTTTGGGAATTACTTGGTATATTGCTTGGGCTTTTCGAAAAATTTCTTATCCTATCAATAGTTGGAAATACGGATTAGGCGCAATTTTAGCTTTAGTGCATGACATTGTTATTACTTTGGGAATTTTTGCTTTTTTGGGGAGGTTTTATGGAATTGAAGTTGGGATTCCTTTTGTAGCTGCCTTACTGACTATTTTTGGATATAGTGTTAACGACACCATCGTTATTTTCGATAGAATTAGGGAGAATTTATTACGCTACGGAGCAGGAAAAGATTTTGAGGGAACAATTAACAAATCCATTAGAGAAAGTGTTGCTCGGTCTTTGAATACTTCTTTAACGGTGATTTTTGTTTTATTGGCGGTTATCTTCTTTGGAGGAACAACCATTAAATATTTTTCATTAGCCTTATTGATCGGGATCTTCTTTGGAACTTATTCTTCAATTTTTGTGGCAACTGCTTTTGTGGCGGAACTTTGGAAACGAGATCAAAAATAATATTTTAAAAAATCAGTAAAAAGAACCATAATAAATAAAAAAATGAAAATTGCGCTAGTTCATGATTACTTAGTTCAAAACGGTGGAGCTGAGAGAGTGCTGAAATGCTTAAGTGAAATTTGGCCAGACGCTCCTATCTATACTCTTTTGTATGATAATAAAAAATGTCCAGAATTTAAAAATCAGAAAATTAAAATGTCTTTTTTGCAAAAAGTATGGTTTGCTAAAAAGTATCATCGACTATTTCCGCCTTTGATGATGAACGCTATCGAACAATTTAATTTCGATTATTACGATTTAGTTCTTTCGGATTCTTCTAGTTTTGCTAAGAATATTATTACCTCTCCCAAAACTTTGCATATTTGTTATTGTCACACTCCAATGCGTTATGCTTGGGATGATTGTCAGCATTACACTCAAGAATTTGGTTTTCCCAATTGGCTTAAAAAAATAGTGCCATTTTTGATGAATTATATTCGAGTTTGGGATTATTTTGCTTCTAATGGAGTGGACAAATTTATCGCTAATTCTAAATTTGTTCAAGGTCGGATTAAAAAATATTACAGAAGAGATTCAATTATTATTAATCCTCCAGTTCAAGTCGATAAATTCTACATTACGCCAAAAACAAAATTAGGGAATTATTTTCTAATGACTGGTCGAATGATGAAATATAAGAAAATGGATTTGGTAATAGAAGTTTTTAATGAGCTGGGATTACCGCTTAAAATAATCAGTCGTGGAATTGAGTATAAAAATTTAAAGAAAATAGCCGGACCTAATATAGAATTTCTAGGAAGAGTCTCTGAGGAAAAACTTAGAGAGGTCTATTCCAAGGCACAGGCTTTTATTTTTCCCCAAGAAGAAGACTTTGGAATCGTTGCCATTGAAGCTTTAGCCAGTGGTCGGCCAGTAATTGCTTTTCGAGCCGGAGATATCGTTGAACATATCGAAGATGGCAAAACTGGGATATTTTTTGAGGAGCAAACTCAGAATTCTTTAATTAAGGCTATTGAAAAATTTAAGAAAATTAAATTTGATTCAGAATATATCAGAAAAACAGCTCTGGGATTTTCTCAGGATATTTTTAGAGCCAAAATAAAAAAAGAAATTAATAAAAATTGGGAAAATTTTAAAAAAAATAATTAAGATCAAAAATGAAAATAATCAAAGACTTGGATTTTGTAGGTAAAAATGTTTTAATTCGTTGCGATTTTAATGTTCCAATGGAAAACAAAATTATCACTGACGAAGAAGACGATAAAATAGAATTTTCCCTAGAAACAATTCGAATGATTTTGGAAAAAGAAGCCAAGTTTATTTTGCTAGTTTCTCATTTAGGAAGACCAGGAGGAAAGTTTAATGAGAATTTTTCACTAGAACCAATTAGGAAAAAGATTGAAGAATACTCGGGATTGGAAGTCAGTTTAGTAAAAAATATTGAAGATATCAAAAACACCAGAGATGACCAAAAAATAGAATTAGCAATTTTAGAAAACATTCGTTTTTGGAAAGAAGAGGAAGCTTCTGATGAAGATTTTGCTAAAAAAATTACAAATGGTTTTGATGTTTATGTTAATAATGCTTTTCCAGTTAGTCATAGAGACCATGCTTCTTTGACTAAATTTCCTAAATTTTGCCCAGAAAAATGTGCTGGAAGATTATTTGCGAAAGAATTGGAAAATTTAAATAAAGTGAAAAACAATCCTCAAAAACCGGCGGTTGCTATTATCGGAGGATCCAAAATCGAAACCAAATTACCGGTAATTGAAAATTTAGCTAAAGATTATGATTCTGTTTTGGTAGGCGGAAAAACTGCCAACGAAGCTTTAGATAAAAAAATGAATTTTCCAGAAAACGTTATTCTTCCCATCGATTTTTCACCAATCCAAAAAGCTGAAGCAAGATTAGACATTGGACCAAAAACCAGAGAACTATTCATTGAAAAAATTAATCAAGCCAAAACTATTATCTGGAATGGTCCCTTGGGAATGTTTGAAGATGAAGATTGCGCCGTAGGAACTAAAGAGATCGCTCAGGCGATAATCGCCAATAAAGAGGCCTTTAGCTTAGTCGGAGGCGGAGAAACCATCACCGCTTTGAATTACTTTGCCAATGTTAAAGATTTTGATTACGTCTCTATGAGTGGTGGAGCGATGTTGGATTTTTTAGCCGGAAAGGAATTACCAGGAATTAAGGCTCTACAATAATATTTTTTTCTGTTAATATGAGGGTGGATTTGATAAACAATAAATATAAAATAATGAAAAAAGTAATTTGCATTGGGTCGGCTTCTAAAGATATTTTCATCATTTTAAATAAAACTCAAATTACTGAAAATAGCAAAAGTTTGACTGAAAAAAGAATTATGTCTTTTGAATTTGGAGCGAAAATATACGCGGAAAATTTAATCGAAGAAATCGGTGGTAGCGCTGTCAACGTCTCTGCTGGATTAAATTTGGGTGAAGTTAAAAGTTTCGTTTTTGCTCGAACCGCTAAGAGTGAAATGGGAAAATGGATTGAAAATAAAATCGGGAAATTAAAAATCAAAAAAAACTATATGCAACGCCGAGGTGCCGAACCTAGCGGAATTTCAGCTATTATTTCCGATAAGGAAAATCTTGACCACACCATTATTAGAACTGGTGATTCAGTGGAATTATTTGATTTAAAAAAAGCTTTAAATAAATTTAGAGAAAAAGTTGATTGGATTTATGTTGGCTCCCAGAAAAAGAACTCCATTGAAAAGATGGAAAAAATAGTTGAATTTGCTAAAAATAAAAAAGCCAAATTAATTTTTGTTCCTAGTAGTTATCAGATTGAAAATGATTTAGAAGCTTTATCTGAATACTTTGAAAAATTTGAATTAATTTTTGTCAATCGAGATGAAGCTATCGAAATCTTAGAAAAACTTAAAATAAAATTTGAAGATAAACCAGAAATTTTACTTCAAGAAATTCAAAAATTAGGTTTTAAAAACGTAGTAATTACCGATGGAGCAGAAGGTGCTTATGTTTATGACGGAGAAAAAGGTTTATTCTTAGAAGTTAATAAAACCAAAAAAATAGAAACAGTTGGAGCTGGAGATGCTTTTGTCAGCGGATTTTTAAGCACTTTTATTGACGAAGCTAATATTGAAAAAGGTTTAGCCTGGGGAATTGCCAACAGCGGAGCAGTTTTAACTAAAATCGGCGCTACCAAGGGACTGCTTAAAAAGAAAGAATTAAAAAGCCAAGAAAAAGATTTATTTAAAAAAATAAAAAAAATAATTTAAAAACTACATTAAAAGATAAATAAAAAAATGGAAAAAATGTTAAATCCCAGAAGTATCGCAGTTGTAGGTGCTTCCGATAAAAAAAACAAAATAGGCAATATTTTAATTAAAAATCTTAAAAATAAAAAATACACCGGGTCTATTTTTCCAATTAATCCTAGGCATAAAATTATTGAAGGATTAAAAGTTCATTCTTCATTAGCAGAAGTTGACAAGAAAATTGATTTGACCATTATTGCTTTGCCCGCTTTTTTGGTTTTATCGATAATAGATGACTGTATAGCTAACAAAATAAAAAATATTGTAATTATTTCAGCTGGTTTTGCTGAAAGTGGAGCTGACGGAGCAAGACGAGAAGCAGAATTAAAAAAAGTAGCTGAAGAAAATGAACTAAATATCTTAGGACCGAATTGTTTGGGTTTCGTAAATACTCATAAAAATATTAATGCCTCTTTTGCTAAAAAAGAAATCCCAGCTGGAAATGTTGGTTTAATCTCGCAATCAGGTGCTTTTATCACTGGCTTGCTTGATATTGCTAAAGAAGAAGATTTGGGATTCTCTCACGTAATTTCTTTGGGAAACAAAACCGTTTTGGATGAAATTGATTTTTTGAAATATTTAGCAGATGATCCCAAGACTAAAGTAATCGGATTGTATCTGGAGAATATTAAAAAGGGACGGCTTTTCTACAATGAAGTTTCCAGGATAACCAAAAAGAAGCCAGTTTTAATTCTAAAAGCAGGAAGCTCTCAAAAGGTTCAGGAGGCTATTATGTCTCACACCGGAGCGATGGCGGGAGAAATAGACGTTCTTAAGAAGGCTTTTCGGGAAGCCGGAGCATTGTATTTTGAGAACATCGCTAATTTTTGGCAAACTTTAAAAATTTTTAATAATCATAAATTACCGCAAAATAATAAAGTCGTTATTTTAACTAACGCTGGAGGTCCAGGGGTTATCGCTACTGATTTGATTGAGAACAAAAATAATCTTGATTTTTATAATTTTAGCGCCAAAGAAAAAGAAAAAGTTCAAAAAAAATTGCCCGTTGCTGCTTCGGTTGAAAATCCAATTGATATTCTAGGAGATGCTGATTCTAAGCGCTACGAAATATTATTAGACGAGTTGATTAAAATTAAAAAAATTGGAACAATTCTGGCACTGATAACACCTCAGGCTCAAACTGATACAACTAATATTTTGCAAATAATAAAGAAGAAAGAAATCAAAAGCCCTTTTCCGATTATTCCGATTTTAATTGGGGCTAAGGTTAAAAATGCTTTTCAATTCCCACGGGAAGTTATTGATGCTTTGGAACAGCTAAATAATTTTCAGCAATTTCAAGAAAATATTTCAAAAATAAAGAAAGAACCACTTAAGTTTAGTGTTTTGGCTTCGGCTAAGATTAAAGATTTTGTAAATATTGCTAAAGAAGAAAAAAGAGGGGTATTTTTTTACGAAGAATCATTGGAACTTATGCGATATTATGGGATAAATGCTTTGAAAGCCCCGTTGATTGATGCTGATTTTAAAATTTCAAAAATTCCCAAAAAATTAGTAATGAAAATTGATGACCCTAAAATTCTTCATAAAATGGCTCAAGGTGGAGTAATAACTGGAATTAAAGGACCGCAAGAATTTAAAAGCAACTTGCAAAAACTTCGCAAAAAATTTAAAAATCAAAAAATTATCATTCAAGAACAGGTCGAAAAAGGAACTGAAATAATAATTGGTTTAAAAAAAGACTCAAACTTTGGACCAGTTTTGATGTGTGGAATTGGTGGGATTTTAACGGAAATCTTTGATGAAAAATTTTTGTGGATTTTGCCAGTTAATAAGGCTGAGATTAAAAAGGATTTGAAGAAATCAAAACTAAAAAGAATTTTTGAAAAAGAAGAATTAAATTTTAATTCTTTAGTAGAAGAAATTGAAAAAGTTGGTAAAGTAGGATGGCAAAACAATTGGATAAAAGAATTAGATATTAATCCAATGTTTTTTTATAAAGATTCAAAAAAACCTTTAGCTGTTGATATTAAAGTGAAAATAGATAATTCTTAAAAAACTGTTTTCTTGAAATTGTTCAAGGACTGTTTCTGTGATTTTTATGGAAAAAAAATGGGAAATTAAAAAAGAAATTAAAAGTGTCAAACGACATTTTCCTGAATTGGAAAATACTACTGAGAAAATTTTATTAAACAAAGGTCTTAAAAACGAGAAAGAACTTGATAGTTTTTTTATTCCTGATTACGAAAAAAATCTCCACGATCCTTTTCTTCTGAATGATATGAAGAAAGCGGTTCAAAGAATTCTAAAAGCGCAAAAGAATAAAGAAAAAGTTTGTATTTTTGGCGATTATGATGCTGATGGCGTGACATCTTCGGCACTATTGTCAATTTTTTTTAAAGAAGAATTGGGAATTGATAGTTTTTGCTATATTCCAGATAGAGAAGAAGAGGGTTATGGACTAAACAAAGACGCGATTGATTTTGTCAAAAAACAAGGAGCAACTTTGATTATCACGGTCGATTGTGGAATTACTAATCTAGAGGAAGTCGATTATGTTAATCAAAAAAATATTGATATTATCATTTCAGATCACCATAATGTTTTGAATGAAGTTCCCAGGGCTTTAGCGGTTATTGATCCCAAAAATCCTAATGAAAAAAAATATCCTTTTCGAGAATTGGCTGGAGTGGGAGTGGCTTTTAAAATTCTTCAAGGAATAGCCATTGAAAGTGATAAAATCAACGAAGATAAATTAAAGTGGTATTTAGATTTAGTGGCGATTGGAACGGTGGCAGATTGTGTTCCTTTGATCAATGAAAATCGAACTCTAGTAAAATTTGGTTTAATGGTTCTTGCTAAAACCAAAAGGGCTGGTCTTCGACAACTCTTCCAAGTTGGTCGAATAAAAATTGGGGAAAGCGAATTGCCAACCTCCAATCAAATCGGTTATCAAATAGCGCCTAGAATCAACGCCGCGGGCCGAATGAAGCACGCTAGTATTGCTTTTGAACTTTTATTAGAAGAAAGTGAAGCTCGAGCCAATGAACTAGCTCAAGAAATTGAAGAGCAAAATAAAAAACGTCAAAAAGTGACCGCTGATATTTTAAAGAAAGTGAAAGCCGAAATAGATGCTTTGCCTAAAATCCCCAAGGTAATCATCAAGTCTTCGGCTGAGTGGAAAATCGGGATTATTGGTTTAAGCGCCGGACGTTTAACGGATGAATATGCCAGACCAGTGATTCTTCTTCAGGAAAAAGGTGAGGTTTGTCGAGGTTCAGGTCGGTCAATTCCAGGCTTCAATTTAGTAGAAGCTTTACATCAGCAAGAAAAATTACTTGAAAAATATGGTGGACATGATCAGGCGGCCGGACTAACTGTGACGAAAGAAAATTTTAAAAAATTTCGAGATAATTTTTTAGTTGATGCGGAGAAAACGATTACTAAAAAAATAGCAAAGACTATTTTGATTGACGCTAGTTTAAAATTAAATGAGGTTAATCAAAAACTTTGTGATGAAATTTCAATGCTGGAGCCTTTCGGAATTGGAAATGAATTACCAGTTTTACTTTTAGAAAATGTAAAATTAATTGATAAAAAATTATTAGGAAATGGAGAAAAACATTTAAAACTTTGGGTTGGAAATGAAGATTCAACTGAAATTTTTGAAGCAATTGGCTTTGGCTTTGGCGAAAATTCAAACTCTCTAAAAATTGGCGAACAAATTGATTTATTATTTAACTTAGAACAAAATAACTGGAATGGTAATAAAAGTTTGCAATTAAAGATAGTAGATTACAAAAAGCATTAATAAAAATAAATCAAAAACAACTAGGTAAAAAATCTTTTAAATTGAGGCCTAACCAAAACATCAGAAGTGAAATTATAAATTTTCTTAGTTTACTATTGACACAATTGAAAAATTGCCTTAATATTTTAGTTATCAAATAGATTTTGTTTAGATTTGACGTCAGTCAACGGTTTCAATTTATCGTTGTCTTAATATTGTCTTGAGAGACAAGCATTTAAAACTATTTTGATTTCAAGAGAATGTTTAAAAAATTAACGTAATTCACCGATGTCTAAAGAACTTGTCCAATTAGAAGGAGAAATTGTCGAGCTATTACCTAGCACGATGTTTCGGGTTAAATTAGAAAATGGACATGTAATTTTAGCTCATATTTCTGGTAAGATGAGAATTCATTTTATTAAATTGATGCCGGGCGACAAAGTTGAATTAGAAATGAGTCCTTATGATTTAACAAAGGGACGAATCACAAAAAGACTATAAAGGGACTGTGACTGGAAATAATCCTGTCGTTTAAAATTTAAAAACGAGTTATTATCAAATGACTCTTTAGTTTTTAAAAAATATTCAATAATAATTTTTAGAAAAAGATGAAAGTTAAAGCTTCAGTAAAAAAAAGATGTGAACATTGCAAGATCGTTCGACGAAAAGGCACCGTTTATGTTATTTGCAAAAATCCAAGACACAAACAACGACAAGGTTAATTATAGCCTTTTGTTATATTTAAAATAATACACTTAATTAAAAACATGGCCGTAAGAATAGCCCGAGTAACAATCCCAGAACAAAAAAGAGCTGAAATTGCTCTAACTTATATTTATGGCGTTGGACGATCTAGATCTAACGAAATTCTAGCGAAATATAAAATTGACCCAGATAGAAAAATTAAAGATTTAAGTGAAGCTGAAATCAATACTTTACGAAAAGAAATTGAAAGTACTTACACCTTAGAGGGCGAGTTGAAACGACAGAAGCAAATGAATATCAAGCGTTTGAAAGAAATTAATAGTTATCGAGGAGCTCGTCATCAAAATGGATTGCCAGCTCGAGGACAACAAACTAAGACTAACGCCCAAACCGCTAAGAAATTTAGAAAAAAACGATAATAACTGATTAAAATTAATTTTAAAGAAAATGGCCGAGACCAAGCAAGTTAAAGACAATTCTAAAAAAGAAGAAAAAGAAGTTTCAAAAACCCCAGCTCCTGCTAAAGAAGTTGTTTTAACGACTGCTGAAATTGAAAAAAGGCAAGAAGAAAAAGAGGCCAAGGAAGCTATTAAAGAATTTAAAAAAGAAGAATTCAGTGATACTCCCGCAAGAGTAGTCGTTTCTAAAAACACTTCTGGAAAATTTGTTCAGAAATTGAAGAAGCGAAAAATTCGAAGACAAGTTCAACGAGGACAAGCTTACATTAAAGCTACTTATAATAATACCATGATTACTTTAGCTGATTTGCACGGAAACGTCTTAGCCTGGTCTTCATCTGGTTACCTGGGTTTTAAAGGAGCAAAAAAAGCTACTACTTATGCCGCTAGTCAGGTTGTCAATGATGTAGCCGAAAAAGTTCAAAAATATGGTTTAAAAGATTTGGATATTTATGTTAAAGGAGTTGGTTCAGGAAGAGAATCAGCCATTCGAACTTTAGCGCAAAAAGGTTTTAATTTAAATATGATTAAAGACCGAACTCCGATTCCTCATAATGGATGTCGTTCAAGAAAACCAAGACGAGTTTAATGATGAATTTTAAATAGAGAAAAACTTTAATTTAAAAGTAAGTAATAATATAGTTATACAAAGATGGCAATAAATCAAAGAAATAAATGTAGATTGTGCCGAAGAGCCGGTGAAAAGCTTTTCCTTAAAGGAGACCGATGTCTCTCTCCTAAGTGTGCAATGATTAAGCGACCATATGCTCCTGGTATTCACGGAGCAAAAGGAAATGGTAGAAAAGGTTTAACCGAATATGGAAAACAACTTCAGAAAAAGCAAAAAGTGAAACGAATTTATGGTGTGACTGAAAAACAATTTCGAAAACATTTAGGTGAAGCCGTCAAACAGAAAGGAATTGCTGGCGATAATTTGATTTCTAAATTAGAATCAAGATTGGACAATGTAATTTTCAGAATGAGCATAACTCCTTCTCGAGCAGCAGCCCGAAATTTGGTTAGTCATGGACATTTTCAAGTTAACGGAAAAAAACTAAATATTCCTTCAGCTTATATTAAAATCGGAGATAAAATTAGTATCAAGAAAAATAAACTGGGTAAAAATTATTTTACTGACCGACAGAGTATTTTGAAAAAAAACTTGTCAATTCCTGGTTGGCTGACTTTTGACGCTAGTAAAATGACTGGAGAAGTCATTGCTGTTCCTACTAAAGACGACATTAATGTTAGCATGGACGTTCAGGAAGTAGTAGAATTTTATTCTCGATAGTAAAAATATTTATATATAAATATATTAAAGATTAACTTTAAAAAAATGCTTTTAATAACATCTCCAAATACTCCAAAATTTGAGAAAATTGATGAACGAACTTCTCGATTTTTAATCGAAGGTTGTTATCCTGGTTATGGAATAACTTTAGGAAACGCTTTAAGAAGGGTTTTGTTGTCATCTTTGACTGGAGCAGCTGTCACAGAAATAAAAATCAAAGGAGCAACTCATGAATTTACGACCATAGAAGGAATCAAAGAAGATATCGTTCAAATAATTTTGAATCTTAAAAAAGTTAGGTTTCGACTTCATGAAGATGAGAGTGCCAAAGTTTTATTGAAAGTTAAAGGCGTTAAAGAAGTATCAGCCAAAGACATTAAAACTGCTTCTAACGTTAATATTTCCAATCCAGAGCAACATATTGCTAGTTTAACTTCTAGTAAATCTGATTTTGAAATGGAATTAACCATCGAAAAAGGGATAGGCTATGTTTCAGTCGAACAAAGAGAGCGAAAAGAAAAAGAATTGGGAGCTATTGCTATCGATGGAATTTTTAGTCCAATTGAAAGAGTAAACTTCAAAGTTGAAGATATGCGAATTGGAAAAAGAACTGATTACGATCGAATTATCTTGGAAATAAAAACTGACGGAACTATTACTCCTGAAGAAGCCTACGAAGAAGCTGTCAAAGTTTTACTAGGCCAATTTAACGCGATTTCAAAAGTAGAAGAATACAAAGAAGAAATCGAGGTGAAAGAAACTAAAAAAACTGCAGTAGATAAGAACGCCAAAAAAGATTTTGAAATATCAGCCTTAGAACTTTCAACTAGAATTCATAACGTATTGGAATCAAATGAACTCACTAAAGTTTCAGAAGTAGCCAAATTATCAGAAAAAGAATTAAGAAATCTTAGCGGAATGGGAAATAAAGGTGTCGATGAGATTAAAAATTCTATTGAAAATTTTGGATATTCTTTAAAGAAGAATGATTAATTTTAAAAACTGATTAGTATGAAGAAAAGGATAAAAGGCCGAAGCCTTGGACGAGAAAAAGATCAAAAAAAAGCTTTGATGCAAACATTGCTGGTTAGTTTGATTGAAAATAAGAAAATCACTACAACTTTAGCCAAAGCAAAAGAATTAAGACCTTTTGCTGAAAGTCGGTTGTCTTTGGCAAAACGAGGATTGAAAAACGAAATTGAAAAAGTAGCCAAAATTAGACTTCTAAAAAAAGAATTGCCTATCAAAAGTATCAAAGAACTTTTCGTAATTGCTAAAAAAGCGAAACGAGAAGGTGGCTATACTAGAATTGTAAAGTTGATGTCCAGAAAAAGTGATTTTGCAAAAATGGCGATGATTGAATGGGTTGATAAATTAGACAATACCAAGAAAGAGGTTTTGAAAAAGAATGCAGCAGTTAAGGAAATTAAAAAAGTCGAAAAGAAGGAAGTCAATAAAAAGAACTAACTAAAGTCAAATGAATAATAAATCAGATCAAAAAGCTCCGGAGTTCATCTTATTTGATGCTAAAGGAAAAATATTAGGAAGGCTAGCAACTGAGATTGCTAAAATTTTATCTGGTAAGGATAAGGTTGATTTTGAGCCTCGATTGGGAGGAAGCGCTTGGGTTGTTGTTATAAACTCAGACCAAGTTAGACTTTCTGGAGAGAAAGAGAACAAGAAACTTTATTGGCGATATTCAGGTTATCCAGGCGGAATTTACAAAACAACTTTCAAAGAATTATTAAAGAAAGATTCTACTCAAATTATAGAAAAAGCCGTTAAAGGAATGCTTCCTAAGAATAAACTTAGCATTGAAGCTATGAAAAGGTTGAGGATTTTTAAAAACGATGATCACCCATATCAAAGTCAGATTAAAAAATAACAATACCATTTTCAACTAACCCCTACCCACCCAAGCTTTGAAAATTTGGACTACTCGTCTCGCGTCGCTTGCCGAGGCGGACCCGTCTCGCGTCGTTTGCCGAGGCGGACAACTTTGAAAAAAATATTAAATGTATCTATGGATACTAATTCAAGATTTTTTTCTTCGTTTCGTCTAAAATTTTCTGCAACTTAATGGGTATTGGTTAATTGAAAATAGTATAAGATTTTGATTTACAATATTTAAATTAATTTAGATGACTAAAAAAATTCAGGAATATTTTGAAGGAATTGGACGAAGAAAAGAAAGCGTTGCGAGAGTACGAATAAGCAAGGCCAGTAAAGCCAGTTTCATAATCAACGACAAAGAAGCCGAGGTTTTTTTTCCAGTGAAAGAATTTCAAAATGCTATCTTTGCTCCTTTAGAAGCAGTTGGATTAAAAAAAGAATTGTCAATTTCCGTTAAAGTTAAGGGAGGTGGATTAAGAGGACAATCCGACGCTATCAAATTGGGACTTTCCAGAGCATTGGTAAAACACAACGAAGAATTGCATCAAATTTTGAAAGATCAAGATTTTCTAAAAAGAGATTCAAGAAAAAAAGAACGAAAAAAACCAGGGTTAAAGAAAGCGCGTCGATCAGCTCAATGGCGAAAACGATAATTTTCATCAAAGAACTTTTTATAATGAAAGCCTCAATTCGATTGAGGTTTTTATTTTGATTTTTTTTATCGTTTTACAAAAGAGTCGTCTTGAGGTATCATTTATGGGACTATTTCCCATCACAGTTTTGTTATGAAATTTATCTAAAGCTAGAAAATGCCCACCTCGGTGAGTAAGGCGAGACGGGTCCGCCTTGATAAGCTTCAGCGAGACGAGCAGTAAAAATGGTGATTGGAAGCAGTCCCTTTGCAAAAGAAATTTTATAGAAAATTAATATGGTTAATTTTGTAAATAGAAAAATTAGGTCTTTAACGCTGGGAGAAAAATTAAAAAAAATCAGAAAAAAATCAGGAATTTCTTTGGCAGAAATGTCTGTAAAGACTAAAATAAAACAAGACTATTTAAAAAAAATAGAATCTAATAGTTTTGAAAAAATGCCTTTTGATGTTTATATCAAAGGTTTTTTGAGGAGTTATGCTAAGCATTTAAATTTGAGTTCAGAAAAAATAATTGCTCAATTCAATAAAGAGGTCGGGGTCAGAAAAAATGTTAGAAGATATCGAAAGAAGGGAACTAAGAAATTTAAATTTGAAATGACCGGCTTTATTATTACTCCCAAAATGGTTTCTATTTTAATTTCTGTTATAATTTTTTTAGTAGGTTTTAGTTATTTCTATTTAGAAGTTAATCATTTTTCCAGAAAACCAAACTTGGTCATTGAAGCTCCGAAATCACTTAATAGTATTGATTCCAGCTCGGTTGAAATTCGAGGTTTTACAGATTTAGAAAATAAAATTACAATAAATAATGAATCAATTTTCATTGACTCAAAAGGAAAATTCAAAGAAACAATTGGCTTGCAAAAAGGTCCTAATGAAATAATCATTGAAGCTTCAAACAAATTTAATAGAAATACCAGGAAAATTATTAACATTATTGCTAATTACGAATTGGATACCCTAGAAACTGAAAATGAAAAAAATAATCAGTCGGAAAATAATTTGTCTCCCACTAAGTTTTTTGTAGAAATTGAAAGTCGTGAAGTTGAAAGTTATTTAACAATCAAAATAGATGACAATGAAAAACAAGTGAATATTCTTTATCCAGGAACTATTCTAAAAATTGAAGTCAAAGATCAAATTGAGATTAGCTCTGGTAAGGCAAGTAATACTTATGTTAGAATAAACGAAGGAGAATTTTTTGTTTTAGACAAAGAAAAAGATGGTTTAAAAACGGTTAATTTAAACAAAAACGGAATTACTTTAGAGTAGGAGGAATAATAAAGGACTGCTTCCAATCACAGTTTTTAAACGAAATTTATCAATTTTACAGTAAAAAGGGTGATTGGAAACAATTCTGATAATAATTAAAAACGAATATGGCAACAAAAGACAAAATTAAAAAAGTACCAAAAGTAATTAAGAGACAAGATTGCAACGAAGCTCTTGAAGAAATAAGAACAAAATTTGGAGAAGGCGCTATTATGAAATTGGGAGAAGTAAAAAAAGTTGATATTGCCTCAATTTCAACTGGCTCACCGTCTTTGGACCTTGCACTAGGAATAAACGGACTACCGCGAGGAAGAGTAGTTGAAATTTACGGTCCTGAATCATCAGGTAAAACGACCTTAGCTTTGCACGTTGTCGCTAATGCTCAAAAAGATGGTGGAGTAGCCGCTTTTGTGGATGCTGAACATGCTTTGGATCCATCTTATGCTAAAAAAATTGGAGTTGACATAGAAGAGCTTTTGATTTCCCAACCAGATAATGGCGAACAAGCCTTGGAGATTGTTGAAACATTGGTTCGATCCAACGCTGTTGATGTAATTGTAGTTGATTCAGTGGCAGCTTTAACTCCTCGAGCAGAAATCGAAGGCGATATGGGAGATTCACATATGGGTCTTCAAGCTCGTTTGATGTCCCAAGCCTTGAGAAAGTTAACTAGTATTATTTCAAAAACTAACGTAATGGTTATTTTTATTAACCAAATTAGAATGAAAATCGGAGTGGTTTTCGGCAATCCCGAAACTACTACTGGTGGAAATGCCTTGAAGTTTTATTCTTCGGTTCGATTGGAAGTTCGAAGAGCTGCTCAAATTAAACAAGGTGAACAAATAATTGGTAATCGAGTTAAAGTTAAGGTCGTTAAAAATAAAGTCGCCCCTCCTTTTCAAGTCGCTGAATTTGATATTATGTACAACCGAGGAATTTCCAAAGAAGGCGACGTCGTTGAACTTGGCACAAATCTTAAAGTTCTCGATAAAGCTGGCGCTTGGTTTAGCTATAAAGGCGAAAAGATTGGACAGGGAAGAGAGTCTGTAAAGAAATATCTTCAAGAAAATCCTAAAATTTATGATGAAATGTTAAACGAAATCAAAGAAAAGAAAAAACTAGAAGAACTCTAATACCATTTTCAACCAACCACTACCCCTCCAAGTTTTGAAAATTTGGACTGCCCGTCTCGCGTCGCTTGCCGAGGCGGACCCGTCTCGCGTCGCTTGCCGAGGCGGACCCGTCTCGCGTTACTCGCCGAGGCAGGCAACTTTGAAAAAAATATTAAATGTATCCGGTGGCTATTCCCAATCACCCTTTTTACTGCCCGTCTCGCTGAGGCTTGCCGAGGCGGACAATTTTCCATTTTTGGTTAAATTCTTTAAAAATTTTAGTATCTTAGCTAAAGCTAAAGCTTCAAAAATTTTAAAATAATTTATCTCAAAACTAATAAATTTCGTTTAAAAAGCTTAATTAGAAATAGCCCCTAGATACTAATTCAAGATTTTTTTCTTCGTTTCGTCTAAAATTTTCTGTAACTTAATGGGTATTGGTTAGTTGGAAATAGTATAAAAAATAAAAATGTCTAAATTTAAAATTTTTATTGTTATTTTGATTGGAGTTTCAATCCCACTTTATGTTTTATGGAAAATTGTTTTGGTTGAATTCAATTATTCTTCAATTAGTGCGGCTCAATCAGGAGTTAAACTAACTTTTCAAGAAATTGATACTCAAAAACTTTTGGTTTTCCCCGAAGAAGAAAACTATTTTTTTGATAAAATTAAACTAGAAATTAAATTTAAAGAAAACTCCAAAATTCCAGCTAAACTTGATATTAAGGCTTATCAAAATTTTCTAGTTAATTTTTATCCGCTAGTTAAAGGGGAATTAGAAGAGGACAAGTTGAGAAGCCTGCTTTTTCAAGGAAACTCCACCAATTTACCGATCGGAAGTTTGTTTTTCAACGGAGATGCGATTAGTATAATGCTTCCAAACAACTCTTATCGGTCAATTTTTTCAGCAGAATTGTTTGAAAAAATGGGTTATAGATGGGATGATGTAATCTCCAAGGAAGTAGGTTTCGCTGGTAGATTAGAGAAGAAAGAAAATTTTTTGTATGGCAACGCTCATCCAGACGGAACTTTTCTGGAAGTTGATAATAATTTTTTTCTAATTTGGGATAAAAAAATATTTCCAATTGAATCGAGTCTGAATCCTAATGATTTTTCCAAAACTACTCCAATTAAAATCGATTCCTTAGAGACTAATTATTTTGATAATTGTCAAATAAAACTTCAGGAAAATAAGGCGGTTTGTTTCTTTAGCAAAAAGGACAATTTGATTAAGTCTAATTATGTTTTTATTTCTAATAATCTTAGCAGTCAAGACATAGAAGAAGCGAAGATTTCACTATCAACTAATCCCTCTATTTGGTCATTGCAAAATAATTTTTTAGTAAGTATTGATAATATCAAATTAAAATTAATCAAAAAATATCGAGGTTATATTCCTTTTATTTAAAGTTAAATATGAATTTAAAAATTATTTTAAAAGAAAGCAAAAAAATACTTAAACAAAATGCTAAATTTATTTTTTGGATTCTTCTGGTTTTATCAATAGATTACTTAATCTTGTTTTTTGTTGAATCAATCCTGCCTGGCTATGTAATAAATCATTTCAATTTAAACTTTTTACTTCTAGTAATTTTAGGCGGTTGGTTGTTTTTTCCTTATTTTTCTAGTAAAAAACTTTTTGCTAAAAATTCCTTTAAACTTCCTTTATTTTTTATCATTACTATTTTCTTTATTAGCACCTGGTTTATTCTATATAAATTACTAAACTGGGAGTTAGCCGTCTTCTTTTTATTTCTGATAATAATTGGGCGTTTAGTTTACAAACAATTTTCAACAAAATAAATTTTTATTTTGATTATTTCAAAGTTATTTGCTTTTTAGTAGTTCCTTTTTGTGTTGCTTTTTATTTTAATTGGCATTATAATATTAGGGTTGTTTTTGAATAATTAATTTTTTATACATAAAAATGCAAAAAATTGTTATCGGATTAGTCGGAGAAGTTGGTTCAGGAAAAGACACCGTGGGGAAATATTTAGAAGAAAAATATGGAGCTAAACAAGTTCGATTCGCTGACCCTATCAAAGACACTCTTTCTATTTATTTTGATAAATTATCCAGAGCTGATCAACATTGGTTGTTTATGGCTTTTCAAGAAAGATTTGGCGATGATATTTTGAGTCGGGCTATTCGAAAAAAGATTGAGGATGAAGAAAATCAAATAGTGGTAGTCAACGGACTTCGAATGCCTCCAGATTTAAAATTCATAAGAAGTTTTGAAAATAATAAAATTTTATATGTGACGGCTTCCCCAAATACTCGTTGGGAACGAGCCTCAAAACGAGACGAAAAAAGTGATGACAGCACTTCTTTTGAAAATTTTGAAAAAATCGATTTAAAACCAACTGAAATCAATGTTCCCAAGATTGGTGCTGAAGCCGATTTCAAAGTTGACAATGAATTTAATTTAGATCATTTATTAATCGAGACCGATAAATTTATGCAAAATCTTGGCTACCAAAAAATGAATTAGAGTCATTCAATTGTGGTCAAACGGCGCCGTTTGAATACAATAGGCCAAAAAATCGGGTTATTAAGACCCGATTTTTTTGTTTATAATCAGCAGTGTCAAAAGCCCTCTTTTATTTCCCTTTTATTTTTGTTAGAATATTATTACCGATTTTAGAAAATAATAATAAATTATGATAAAAGCTGGAAAATCTTTAAGCTGGGATGAAACATTTATGCTAATGACCAAATTGATTGCCAAAAAATCAAAAGAACCCAACACCAAGGTTGGTGCTTGCGTTGTCGACGAAAATAATATTATCGTTGGATTAGGTTATAATGGTTTTCCTAGAAATTGTGACGACAATGCTTTTCCTTGGGAAAGAGAAGGCGATGTTTTAGATGTAAAATACACCTATGTAGTTCACGCTGAAGCCAATGCTATAATGAATTCCAATAAATCAGTTAAAGATTGTCGTATTTACGTATGTTTATTTCCATGCAATGAATGTGCTAAAATAATTATACAAAATGGAATCAAGGAGGTTATTTATGAATCGGATAAATATAAAGACGTTGATATCTTTATCGCTTCTCGGAAAATGCTCAAAGCAGCTGGAGTAAAAATGAGAAAATATGTAACAAAAAATGAATTAGAAGTAACAAAAAAATCAAAATGAAAATAATTTTAGGTGTAGCTGGTGAAATGGCTAGTGGAAAGGGAACTGTAGCGAAGTATTTAACCGAAGAAAAACAAGGTGTTAGTTATCGATTTTCTTCTATTTTAAGAGACCTAGTTCAAAGACTCTATCTTGATGAAACTAGAGAAAACTTACAAACAATATCCACGGCGGTTCGAGAAAATTTTGGTCAAGATATTTTATGCAAAGTAATTTGTCAGGACGTAGTCAATGATCAAACTGAAATAATTGTTATTGATGGAGTTCGAAGAATTCAAGATGTTGAAAAATTAAAAAATCTCAAAGAATTCAAACTTATTTATTTAGAAGCAGATTTAGAGAAAAGATTTGAAAGAATAAAAAAACGAGGAGAAAACAGCGATGACAGAACTAAAACCTTAGAAGAATTCAAGAAAGATCATGAAAGAGAAGCCGAGCAAGAAATTAAACAACTCAAAAACGAGGCTGATTTTATCGTAGATAATAACAATTCTTTTGAAAATTTATATAAACAAATAAATAATTTATTAAAATAAAAAAAATGAAACAGTATCTGGATTTATTGCAACATTTAAAAGACAATGGGACAGAGAAGACTGATCGAACTGGAGTGGGAACAAAAAGTTGTTTCGGATATCAGCTGAGAACTAATTTATCCAAGGGTTTTCCGTTATTGACGACTAAAAAAGTTTTTTTAAAGGGAATTACATATGAACTACTTTGGTTTTTGAGTGGTTCAACTAATATTAAATATTTAGTTGAAAATGGGGTTAACATTTGGAATGAATGGCCCTTTCAAACTTACTTAAAGACTAATGATTTAGAGAAAGAAATCCCAACTTATTCCGAAAAATGGAACAAGGAATTTAAAATTTTTATTGAAAAAATAAAAACAGACCAGGAGTTTTCTGAAAAATGGGGAAATTTAGGTCCTGTTTATGGCAAACAGTGGATTCGATGGGAAAGCGAAGCTGGTCCAATCAATCAAATTAACGACGCTATTAATTTAATAAAAAATAGTCCAGACTCCAGAAGAATAATTGTAAGCGGTTGGAATGTTGGGGATATTCAAGATATTTTAAAGGGAAAATTTATCGCCCCTCCCCCTTGTCACACCTTGTTTCAATTTTATGTTATTAATAATAAATTATCTTGCCAATTATACCAAAGGAGTGCTGATGTGTTTTTGGGAGTTCCTTTCAATATAGCCTCTTATGCTCTTTTAACGATGATGATTGCTCAAGTTTGCGATTTAGAACTAGGCGATTTTGTTCATACTTTTGGGGATGTTCATATTTATAAAAATCATTATAAACAAGTTGACGAGCAATTAAGTCGAACTCCTAGCGAATTACCTCAGATGATTTTAAATCCTAAAATTAAAAATATTTACGATTTTAAATATGAAGATTTTGAACTAAAAAATTATGACCCTCAAGCACCGATTAAAGCTCCTATAGCCGTTTAATAAAACAAATATGATCAGTATTATTGTTGTAATTGGAGAAAACAACGCCATCGGTTGCAAAAACAATCTTCTCTGGAAACTTCCAGGTGACATGAAAAGATTTAAAAAAATCACCGAAAATCATACGGTAATTATGGGAGATAGAACTTTTAAATCAATCGGTTTTCCTTTACCAAATCGAAAAAATATAGTCGTCACGAGAGATAAAAAATATCAAGCGCCTGGTTGTGAGCTAGAATTTTCTCTGGAAAATATTTTAAATAAATATCAAAATTCAAAAGAGGAAGTTTTTATAATTGGAGGCGGACAAATTTACAAACAATCCTTACCTTTCACTCAAAAATTGTATCTAACAACAATAGAAGAATCACCTGAGGCTGATACTTTTTTCCCTGATCATTCTAATTTTAAAAATATAGTCAGAAAAGAAAAGGGGATTGACAATGGACACAAATATACTTTTCTGGAATTAACAAAATAAATATGAAAAAAGGGAAATTTATTGTAGTTGACGGAATTGATGGCAGTGGAAAGAATACTCAAACCAAAGCAATCGTCGAAAAACTTAAAGAAAATAATCAAAAAGTTGAAGTTATAGATTTTCCACAGTACGATAATAATTTTTTCGGAAAGCTGATTAGTCAATATTTAGCTGGCGAATTAGGCTCTGGGGCCGAAGTCAGTCCTTATATTGCGTCAGTTTTATACGCAGCTGACCGATTTGAATCTAGTAAAAAAATAAAGAAGTGGCTGGATTCTGGATTTATCGTAATCGCTGACCGCTATGTTAGCTCTAATCAAATTCATCAAGGGGGTAAAATCAAAGACTCTCAAGAGCGAGAAAAATTTCTAAAATGGTTGAACGAAATGGAATATAATGTTTTTGAAATTCCCAAGCCCAATGCAATTTTTTATCTAAATGTTTCTTGTGCAGTTTCTGGGAAATTGCTAGACAATAAAGACGCTTTAGGCCGAAAAAAATATGCTCATGGAAAAAAAGATATCCACGAATCAGACGCTAACCATATGAATAATGCTCGTGAAAGTGCCTTAAAATTAGTTGAGGAAGAAAATAATTGGATTAATATTGAATGTATGAAAAATGGAAAAATGCTACCAATAAGAGATATTACTGATAAAATTTGGTTAGAAATTAAACCTTTTGTTGAATAATATTTGATAAATATTCAAGAAGAATTAAAAATGAAAATAAGAATAAAAAAACTTAATTCACAGGCTAAAATTCCTCAATTTGCTTTAAAAAATGACGCCGGAATGGACTTATTCTGCAATCAAGAAGTCAAACTTAATCCTGGTCGGAGAGCCTCTGTTTCGACTGGAATTGCCATTAAAATCGAAGATGGCTATGTAGGTTTAATTTGGGATAAAAGTGGCTTAGCCCAAAAGCAAGGCTTAAAAACCCTAGGCGGTGTTATCGACAGCAATTACACCGGAGAATGGTTTGTGGGAATTGTTAATTTAAGTCAAGAAATAGTTAAAATCAAACAAGGAGAAAAAATCGCTCAAGTTTTATTTCAAAAAATCGAACATCCTGAAATTGAACTAGTTTCTAATCTCGATAAAACCAATCGAGGCGCCAAAGCCTTTGGTAGCACTGGAAAATAAAAAATAAATTAAAACAGTGAAATTAATCCAAACGAAAAATTTAGCCAAAACCTATTGTAACGAAGGGGTCGAAACTAAAGCTTTAAGAGAAGCTACTTTTGAGGTTAAAGAAGGCGAATTTATTGCCATTATGGGACCCAGCGGTTCGGGCAAGTCAACTCTTATGCAAATTTTAGGTTTTTTGGATAAACAAACCGGAGGAGAATATCTATTTGAAGGAAAAGACGTTAAAAATTATTCTGACAACGAACTTTCTGAAATCAGAAATCAGGACGTTGGCTTTGTTTTTCAAGCCTTCAATCTTTTGCCTCGGACGACTGTTTATGAAAATGTAGAATTGCCCTTGTTGTATAACTCGCAAAAAACGAACCAACAAGAAAATATTGACAGAATAAACAAAGCTCTGCAAGAGGTTGGATTAGAGCATCGAGCTAAGTATCTTTCAAATCAGATTTCAGGTGGACAAAAACAAAGGGTCGCTATTGCTAGAGCTTTAGTGAATAATCCCAGCATTATTTTCGCTGATGAACCAACTGGAAATTTAGACTCGAAATCTGGAGAAGGAATTATGAAAATTTTTGAAAAATTAAACAAAGCTGGAAAAACGGTTATTCTAGTGACCCACGAAGAATCAATCGCTAAATACGCCCGAAGAATAATTTATGTTGAAGATGGAAAAATTGTCGAAGACAAGCCTTCTTAAATATTCAATATTCAATACGCAACATTCATTCAATGTCCAATAATTCAATATCCGTTGAAGATTAAACAGTTGATTATTGAATGAATATTGGATATTGAGTATTGATTATTAATCTCTGTATTTTGTATTTACTAAACGCTCTAAAATTTTCTCAAAAAAACTTACTGGCGAATAAGACTCGTTCCTTTTTAACTATCTTAGGAATAATTATTGGAGTAGCTTCAGTTATCATTATTATGGCCATCGGAAACTCAGCTCAAGGATTGATTTTGAAACAAGTTGAAGGAATAGGTTCTAACTTAGTTGCCATTACGCCGGGTGCTTCGAATGAAAAAGGACCGCCTGCTTCAATCTATGGAATTGTTATTAAAACTCTTACTAACGACGATTTAGAAACTCTCAAGAAAAGTAAAAATATTAAAGGAATTATAGCTATCGCTGGTTATAGTAATGGAACGGTTTCGGTATCTAGAGGTAACGTTGATAAAAATGTTAGCTTAACAGGAACTACCAATGATTACTTGGAAGTAGCTAGTACTCAAATAGCAAAGGGGCGTTTTTTTTCAGAAAAAGAAAATTTTTCTGTGGATAAAAATGTAGTCTTGGGTTCCGAGATAGCCAAAGAGTTTTTTAAAAACGAAGACCCTATAAATAAAAAAATAAAAATAAAAAAACATTATTTCAGGGTGATTGGAATTCTAGAGGAAGAAGGAACTTCTGCGTTTGGCGCTTCCAGTCAAGACGATTCAGTTTTGATTCCCTTGAAAACTGCTCAAAAATTAATCTTAGGAACAAATTATTTAAATTTTATTAGAGCCAAAATTGAACAACCTGAGCAAATAAATTTAGCCAAAAAACAAATTACTCAAATTTTAAGAAATGAACACAACATTGATGACCCAAGCAAAGATGATTTTGGAATAAAAGATCAGGCAATGACCTTAGATATGCTAAAAAACATTACCAATATAATTAGATATTTTCTTTTAGCAGTCGCTTCAGTTTCACTTTTAGTTGGAGGAATTGGAATAATGAATATTATGCTGATTTCGGTTAATCAAAGAATCAAAGAAGTCGGACTTCGAAAATCAATTGGGGCTAATAATAGGGATATTTTAACTCAATTTTTAGTAGAATCAATTTTCGTCTCACTCGTGGGTGGTTTAATTGGAGTTTTTTTAGGAATTATTATTTCTTTTTTAATTTTCATTGTAGTTAATTATTTAGGTTATGATTGGGATTTTCTTATTTCAATTTCATCTATTATTATTGCTGTGGTAATTTCAATAACAGTTGGAATCGTATTTGGGATTTATCCCGCTCGAAAAGCTTCTCGAATAAGTCCGATGGAGGCTTTGCATTATGAATAAAAAAATCAATTAAATGTTCAATTTTTTAAAATCCCAGCAGATTGCTTTCAAGCTAGCTTGGAAAAATTTATTCAGAAACAAGAAAAGAACTAGTCTATCGCTTTTAGGAGTGGAAATTGGTGTAATGTTGGTGATTGTTGTTTTATCTTTAGGCGCCGGAATGAAAGAATATGTACTTGATCAGGTTGAATCATTTGGAACAGAAATTATTAACCTCGAAATAAAAGTTCCAGGAACCGACAAATCTTCTTCTAGCAACGCGGGTGGAATAGCTAGCGGAACAGAAATTAAAACTTTAACTCTTGATGACGCAGAAGAATTAGCCAAATTAAATAACCTAGGAGATTGGTATGCAGGAATCATGACTCAAAAATTAATTTCTTTTGAAAATAAAAATGAAAATTCCATGATAATGGCGGTCACTTCTGGCATTTTTGATGTTGACAACAATATGAAAATAATTAAAGGAAAAAAATTCACTAAAGATGATGATGAAAATTATCGAAAATATGTTATTCTAGGAAGCGAAATTGCAAAAAATTTATTTGGTAATAAAGAAGTTGTTGGCAAAAAAGTAAAAATTGGAACTCAAAAATATTTAGTCAAAGGGGTCTTGAAGAATCGAGGCTCAACTGGTTTTTTTGATTTTGATAGCATTATTTATATGCCAGTCCAAACTGCTCAAAAAAAATTATTGGGAACAAATCATGTTCAATGGATTATTTTTAAGAGCAACGACATTTCAAAAGATTCCCTGACTATCCGAGCAATGGAAAAAATTATTAGAAAAAATCATGATATTAACGAACCAATTGATGATGATTTTGCCATTACTTCAATGTCCGAAGCCACCGAAATTGTTGGACAAGTTTTTAGTATTTTAAATGCTTTATTAATTGGGTTAACTTCTATTTCGTTGGTAGTGGGCGGAGTAGGAATAATGAATGTTATGTATGTCGCCGTCACGGAAAGAACTTCAGAAATTGGTTTAAGAAAAGCGATTGGCGCCAAAACTAGCGATATTTTAATGCAATTTATTTATGAAGCCATAATCCTAACAATGGTTGGGGGATTAGTCGGAATATTTTTTGGCTCCGTTGTATCGAAAATAGCCGAAATAATTGCTTTAAAATTTAATTTTACCTTAAGTTTTCCCGTCACGTTATTTTCCGTAATTCTAGCAGTGGGATTTTCAATGATTACCGGAATAGTATTCGGCTATAAACCAGCTAGAAAGGCTTCCAAACTAACTCCAATGGAAGCTTTGAGAAATGAATAAAAAGCTTGATTTAAAAGATTAAAATTGATAAAATTAAATTGAGTTAAAGACATTAACTAATTTTGATAAAAACAATACCTAAATGAAAAAGAAAATTAAAAAAATATTTAGAAGAACATTTTTGTCTATCTTGTTAGTCTCGGGATTTTTTTTAGTTTTTTTAATAATTTTTTATTTTTTTAGCCCTTTAAATAAATTTAATAAAAAATTTTTCAAAAAGATTCCGTATCCAATTGCTGTTATTAACCAAAATAAAATAATAACCACTAAAAATCTTCTTTCAAATAGTGAGTCTCTAGAAAAATTTTATAACTCTCAAGATTTTTCTAAAATAGGGATGCGAGTTGATTTTGAAACCGAGGAAGGACTTGAACGATTGAAAATAAAAGAGAAAGAAATTTTTAACAAATTGATTGAAAATGAAATTATTGAAATAATCGCTGAATCTAAAGGAATCCATATTTCCAAGAAAGAAGCAGGAAAAGAATTGGTTACCAAAGCTCAAGAAGCAGGAAGCACAGAAAACCTAGCCTTAAGTCTCAAAAAACTTTATAATTGGAGTTTAGGCGATTTTAGAGACAAAGTAGTTATTCCACGACTTTATTTAGGAAAACTAATTGAATATTATGAAAAAGAAAATATTGAAAACATTTCAACTGATAGTCAAATAAAAAAAGCTTATCAAGAATTAGAGAAAGGAATAAGTTTTAAAGAAGTTGTTTCCAGTTACTCTCAAGGCGAAACTGCTCAAAACGGGGGAGAACTTGGCTGGTTCAAAAAAAAATACCTATCTACCAACATAAGCGAAAAAGCCTATTCAATGCAACCTGGTAATTTTTCTGAAATTATTAAAAGTCCGCTAGGAAGTCACATTATCTATCTCGAAGAAATTAGAGAAGAAGCTGGAGTCAAAGAAGTTAAATTAAAACAAATCTTTACGCCAGAGGGAAGTTTTTTAGATTGGCTGAACAACGAAAAGGGCAAAATTTCCATTAAAGTTTTTTCAAAAGATTATTTCTGGAATAAAGAAGCCCTTGAAATTAAATTTTCAGATTCTGCTCTTGAAATAAACGAAAAAAAAATACGCAATAATTCAAACGGAGACCCAAGTATTTATTAAGGAACTGTTTCCAATTACAGTTTTGTTAATCTACAAATATGACTATTAAAATCAAAGAAGAAAATTGTATTGGTTGTGGTGTTTGTCAATCGATTTGTCCTAAATGTTTTTCTGTTAAAAATGGAATAGCGAAAGTTATAAAAACTAATATCGAAGACTATAAACTCAAGGAAGTTTCCGAAAGTTGCCCCTGCCAAGCTATTTTAATTGAAGAATAATTTGGAGAATAATAAAGAATAAAGATTAATTTAATGCAATGAAAAAAAAAGCTGAAAAAACAATTTTAAAAATACTAAATAAGAATAAAAACTTTTTTTTGTATTTGATTTTAATAATTTTCATAAGTGGTTCAGCTGGAATTTTCGGTGGTTTTTTGGCTTGTGAAAGATTTTTTCAATTGAAAACTACTGATTTAAATAGATTTCAAAATATTTCCAACGAAGAAGATCCACTTGAATCAAAATCAACTAGCAATTTTTTAGAGAAAGAAGATCAGTCTGTAATCAAAATAGTTCGAAAAAATTCCCCAGCCGTAGTAAGTATTATCATTACCAAAGAAATTGCCCAATTAGACAGCTTCTTCAACGATCCATTTTTCAATCAGTTTTATATTGGTCAGGAAGCTCAAAAAAAGAATGGGCCTGAAACACGAGAAATCGGTCAAGGAAGCGGTTTTATTATTGATTCTAATGGCTATATTATTACAAACAAACATGTCGTTAATGATAAAAATGCAAATTATACGGTGATGTTAAACGATGGAGAAAAAATTGAAGCAACAATTTTAGCACGAGATTTATTTTTAGACATTGCAGTTTTAAAAATAGAAAAAAAAGATTTACCCACAATCAGATTAGGAGATTCAGATAAATTAGATGTAGGACAAACAGTGATTGCAATCGGAAATTCTTTGGGAGAATTTAGTAATACCGTTTCTAAAGGAATAATCTCTGGACTAAAAAGAGAAGTGGAAGCGGGAAATTCTCTAGGTCAAACCGAAATTCTTGAAGAAGTTATTCAGACTGATGCCGCTATAAACCCCGGAAATTCCGGAGGACCTTTATTTGATTTACAAGGAAATGTAATTGGTGTTAATGTTGCAATGGCCCAAGGAGCGGAAAATATTGCTTTTACAATACCAATAAATCAAATCAAAGATGTTTATAAAAGTGTCAAAGAAAATGGTAGAATTGTTCGACCTTATTTAGGCATAAGATATTTGATTATAAATGAAAAAATTAAAGAAAGTAATGGCCTGATTGTCGGTTATGGAGCATTGATAGTAAGAGGAAATAGTAGAAATGAGTTGGCCATAATACCTGGAAGTCCTGCTGAAAAGGCTGGTTTATTAGAATATGATATAATTCTTGAAATTGATGACGAAGAAATTACTCAAAATAATGGTTTATCTAAAATAATTGGAAAGAAAAAAGTAGGAGACGAAATAATCCTCAAAGTTTTAAGTAAAGGAAGCGAAAAAACTCTAAAAACAATTTTACGAGAAGCCGATTTTTAAAGAAAAAAACTATGCTTAAAATAACAAATTTAACCATTGCAGACTCTTTGAGTAAAAAGAACATTTTAGACAATGTTAATTTAGAAATTGGAAAAAATGAAATTCATTGTCTTTTGGGAAAAAATGGAAGCGGAAAAACAACACTAGCTTATGCTTTGATGGGAATAAATAAAGATTTAATTCAATCTGGAAAAATAGTTTTTCTAAAAAAAATAATTACCAAAAAAGCAATTCATGAAAGAGCTAAACTGGGGCTTACACTAGCTTTTCAAGAACCGGCTCGATTCGAAGGTTTATTGGTAAAAGATTTTTTATCAATTAGTAATAATAAAAAATCTAAAAAAGACTTAGAAAAAACTCTTGAATTATTAGATTTAGATAAAAAGATTCTAAATCGAAAGCTTAATGAAAAATTAAGTGGAGGCGAAAGAAAAAGAATCGAATTAGCTTCGGTTGTTTTGATGAGACCAAAATTGATGATTTTGGATGAACCAGACGCTTCTTTAGATATCATAGTTTACAATGAACTTTATGACTTACTGCTTAAAATAAAAAATGAATTAAAATGTTCTATTCTTTTGATAACTCATCGAGAAGAAGCTGGATTAATAGCCGACAGAGCCACTTTAGTCGAGAGAGGAAAAACAATAGTTAGCGGTAAATTTAGAGCGGTAATGTTGGAATATTGCAAAAGATCCAAAGTAAAAAATAAATGTATGGCTGGTAGAAAAGCTCGCAATAAATAATTTAATGTGTTAGAATAAATTTAACTTAAATTAAAACAAATAAAGAATTTTTGTTTGAACAAGTTTTGCTATGTAAATTTTTGTTCGAAGAGAATTTCGTAAAAAAATGGCTTTATTTTTTGGAAAAAATAAAAAATTCAATAAAGATTTTTTCTTGGCCTTGGATATAGGAACTGAATTTGTTAAAAGCCTGGTTTATAAAATAGACAAAGAATCCCAAAAGGGGATAATTTTGGGTGTAGGTAAAACTAGACAAAAAATTGGCAATATGACTAGCGGTGCAGTCAGCGATATTGCTGGAGTAATTGAAACCTGTCAAGAATCAATAGATTTAGCTTGCCAAGAAGCCGATATTGAAGGCGTTAAAAATACTATCATTGGAATAGCTGGAGAATTCGTAAAAGGATCAACGACAACAGTTCATTACGAAAGAACCAAGCCTGAAATTCGAATTGATATGCCGGAAATAAAAAATATTATTCAAAAAATTCAATGGAAAGCTTTTGAAAGAATTAAAAAACAGTTGGCTTATGAATCAGGTCGCACTGACGTAGATATAAAACTTATAAATGCCACCATAGTCAACGTTGAAATAGACGGTTATCGCGTGACGAATCCAGTCGGTTTTCAAGGAAGAGATGTTTCAATGAGCGTTTTTAACGCTTATGCACCACTAATCCATTTAGGAGCAATTCAAAGTATTGCTAAAAAATTGAATTTAAAATTAATCTCAATTGCAGCTGAACCCTACGCCGCTGTAAATGGAATGGGACTCGAAAATCATCCTGATTTTGGAGCAATTTTAATTGACGTTGGAGGCGGAACAACCGATATAGCCGTTATTAAAAACGGTAGCCTAGAAGGAACTTCAATTTTTGGTTTAGGCGGAAGAAGTTTCACTAAAAGTCTAGCTAAAAAATTCCATCTCTCTCTCGAAGAAGCAGAAGAGGCCAAATTACTTTATGCCAAAAATAAGCTTGAAAAACAATATATTGAAAAAATTAAAAATTTACTAAAAGATGATTGTGAGATTTGGCTTTCGGGCGTTGAAATAGCACTTGAAAACTTTTGTTCCTCTAGACTCGATTCCTTGCCTCCTCGAATATTATTATGTGGAGGAGGAAGCGGTTTACCAGGAATTTACGATCGACTAAATTCAGAAGAATGGCTTAAAAAAATACCCTTTCCCGATAAACCAACGATTAGTTTTATTCAACCACACGATATCATTAAAATCATCGATAAAACCGGTAAACTAACCAACCCTCAAGACGTGACGCCAATGGGATTAGCCAGCCTAATTTTAGAAAACAAAGAAAGAGATTTTCTTTCTGAAGCCCTAAGTAATGCTGTTAAAATAATTCAAAATTAAAATGCACAAAACTGTTTACGTAGACACCGATGAAGAAATAATCGAGATAATAAACAAAATTCGCAAAGAAGAGGTTGCTGATATTTTTTTGGTTATTCCCAAAAATTCGCTTCTTACTCAAGGAATAATCAATTTAAAACTATTAAAAAAAGAAGTTGCCAAAATGAATAAAAATATTATTCTAGTGACCTCTGATCAAACTTCGAAAAAAATCATTGAAAGAGTTGGATTAAAAACTAAAAATAAATCTATTAAAGACTTTGTAAAAGAAGATGAATCTGAAAGTAAAGCTCAAAATGAAAATTTTACGGAAAATATTTCACAAAAAAATCCTAAAAGGACTATTGGTAGCTCTGATTTTTATAATAATAAAAAAGAAAATTTCAGCGAAGATAAAACACTGAATTTAGAAGAAGAAAATATTATTCCAGATACAACTCTTGAAAAAAGAAAAATGAAGATTCAAAGTGAAAATAGTTTTGGAAAAGAGCACATTGAAAATTATCAAACCAAAAAGGAAATTGAAAAACAACAGCAACCAGAAATAATCGAACAAAAAACTTTTAAAATTAATTCATCTTTTGATGATAAAAAAACCAATTCCCCAGAAACAACAATCGATGATTTTTATGGCAATGAGATTACCAATAAAAATAATTTTGAATTAACCAACGAATCAAAAAATAACAAGGAGAAATCAAAAGTAAAAACAAAAGTAAAATTTTGGAAACCATTATTGTTCTTGATTGTTTTTTTACTATTAATCGCTTTCGGATACTGGATTTTTTGCAATTGGCCCAAAATGAAAGTCGAACTATTTTTAAAAGAAGAAATCGTTGAAACTAGCTTAGATTTAAATGTTTGTGCAGAAGAAAATAGCAAAGAAAATTGCCTAAAGGGTAAATTCGAAGAACTTATAATAGAGGTCAATGAAAAATACGACGCTACTGGAGAAAAATTTAGCAATGACAAAGGAATGGCTCGCGGAATTGTTAAAATATATAACAATTATTCATCCAAAGATCAACCTTTGATTGCTACCACACGTTTATTATCAAAAGAAGGAAAATTATTTAGATTATTGAAAGGAGTGACAGTTCCAGGAATAACTGACGGTAAACCAGGTAATGTGGAAGTGCAGGTTATCGCTGACGCAGTTGGTCAGGATTACAACATTAAACCGACTGAATTTACCATTGAAGGTTTTAAAGGAGGCGATAAATATAATAAATTTAAAGTAACCTCGGAAAATTCAACGACTGGAGGCACCAACGACAATGAGAACAAAAAAGTCAAAGTCGTAACGGATCAGGATATCAATTCAGCCAGAGAAAAGACAATCGAATCTTTTAATAACAAATTAGAAAAAAATATAAAAAATCAACTAGGAGAAAATGAACAATTTGTTTTATCTTCTATCAAAAAAGAAATAATTAATAGTGATTCATCGTTTGCTAGTGGTGATATAATCAATCAATTTGATTACAAAATTCAAGAAAAAATAACGCTGATAACTTTTAGTAAAGAAAATCTAGAAAATTCTATTATAAATGCACTTAACGAAAAAGATTTAAAAAATTTAGAATTTAGCAGTATAGATAAAATTGATTTCAAAAAAGATATTTCCAATTTTGAAACAAAAGAATTAAGTCTATCGATAGAAGCCAATGCTATTTATTGGCCAATTTTAGACAAAAATCAAATAAAAGAAAATCTCTCAGATGAAAATAGTTCCCAAATAAAAAATTACTTATCAAGTTTAACTGGAATCGAGAGGGCTTTAATTTCTTATACGCCAGCTTGGTTAAGCACTTTACCAGTTAAATCTAGAAATGTGACTATTAAAGAGTCCAAATAATCACTTTTAAAATCAATCAATAAGTCTTTATTCAATTTGAAACAAAAATAAACTTAAATTCCGTCTCGAACCCCAACTCAACTATTTAGAAATTTTTAACTTTTTTAAAAAACTTCTCTCGGAATATAATCTTCTATTGCCAAAATATATTTTTTATGTTATATTAAAAGCTAAAATTGAAAGGCTTTTATTATTTAATAAAAACTTATAAAACGTTTAAATTATTCAGAAAAAGTTTGCAGTTGGGTCAGAAAAAGATTTGATAAAAATTTAATTTTACCAATTTTTATCGGATTAATGATCTCGATTTTAAATCTTGTTTTGACTCTAAATATCTTAGCAACGGTCTTAATCGCTATCTTATTAGTCGCTATATTTATTTTTTCCAAAAGTTTTTCCAAGGGATGGCTTTTTTTATTGGGATTACTTCTTTTGTTTCCAACGATAAAATTAAATTCAGGAAATATCTATTTGTTTGACTTACTATTAGCGCTAATCTCTGTCATCGGAATGATAAAATTAGCCCAAACTGATAAAAAAGTTCTTAGAAATAGACTTACTTTTCCTTTTTTCTTGCTTTTTTTAGTTGGTCTTTCCTATTTATTTTTTGGATTAATCTTTGGATTACTTATTAAAAGCGTAGTCTGGAAAATTGCTTTAAATATGATTTTAATTTGGTTTTTATTGGTTGGCTTTCAATATTTTTTTCAAACTCAAAAACGAATCAAAAGTTTCTTTTCTTTACTAATAGCAACTGCCGTTATTCATTCTGTTTTTGGAATTATTATGTTTTTAGGTGGTTGGCAAACTTCGATTGGAATGGGTATTTCAACCGGAAAAACTCAACATCTCATTTTCAATCAAACAAATTATCAAATTAATGGATTTCTAGGAATAGGATTAGAAGACCAAATTGGAAGAAATCCCCTAGCTTCATTTCTTGTTGTTAGCATTTTATCAACTCTTGGTTTTTTAATTTTAAATAAACAACAAGAAAAGGTTCTGATCAAGAAAAAAGTTAAAGCAAAAAAAAGAATTAAACTTTTTGATGGTATTTATAAAGTTAAAATATTCAAAGGCAATTTTAAAAATCGAAAACTTTTCAGAAAAAGAATTCTAATTTCAATACTATTGCTTGTTCAATTTATTGGTTTATTTTTAACTTTTTCATATTCTAGTTTAATTTTCTTGGGAATTGGAGCACTAGTAATGGGAATTTTGATTAAAGAAAAAAGATTGATAACTCTAACTGTGGCTTACTTATTTTTACTGATTGTAATCATTCCCAATATCCATTCTTCAATCGAAATTGTTTCTAACGAAAATTTGAAACAATGGTTCGGAGGATTCAAAGCCCTTAAGGATAATTGGATTTTAGGAGAAGGAGTTGTTTCTAAAAAAGAAGTTTTTATTCCAACTCAAACTGCTCAAAATAATTCCTTTCTATTACTTTGGAGTAGCTATGGTTTAATTGGATTAATTATTTTCATTAAAGTTATCTGGCGTTATTTTATGGATATTTACAAAAAATATGAAAGCACGCAAAAAGGTGAGCGTATTTGGTTTGTGATCGTTGCTTCTTGCTTTGTTAGTTTATTATTTGAAAGTTTAACTAGCAATGTTTTAATCTTTGGACCAACCGCGATTATCTTTTGGCTAATGTATGGAATCATTTTAAATCTAGGGAAAGAGAATAACATTAATAACCGTTTTAAGAAAATTAATTTTAAATAATTATGAACAATTTTAATTCACAAAAAAATCCAAACATCGTTAGAGAAAAATCTTCTAAAAAAAGTTGGAAATTTTGGATAGTCTTCTGGTCACTAGCTACAATGATCTTGGTTGGCTGGTTTATGTTTTTAAAATACAAAAACTCTGGATGGATTGGCATTGCTAATTTTCTGAGTCCAGTTCTGAAAATAGCCCCTATTGACAATAAACAAAAAGATGAACTCCAGTCTGTTTTTAAGATTGCTTCAATTTTGTCTAAAAAAGAAGATACTCAAACATTTTTAATCTTATTTCAGAATAATTTAGAATTAAGACCAGGCGGTGGCTTCATCGGTTCTTTTGGAATTTTGAAAATCAAAAAAGGACAAGTGATAGAAATTGATGTTCATGATACTAACATCTTCGATGATCGAATTGCCACTGGAATAATACCTCCTTATCCAATGCCAGAAACTTTAAGCATAAAAGACTGGGAAATGCGAGACAGCAATTGGTCTCCAGATTTTCCAGAAAATGCTAAGAAGGCGATTGAATTATACAAACTAGAAGGCGGCGGCGAAGATTTTAATGGAGTAATAGCACTTTCGACTGAACTACTCAGCTCTTTTCTAGAATCAGTTGGACCAGTGACAATTGACGGTTTTCCAGGTGAATACAATAGCGAAAATGCTATTGAAAAACTTGAATATCAAGTCGAAAAAGGTTATTGGGAACAAAAAATAGAGAAGGGTCAACGAAAATATATTATGAAATATTTAGCCAAAGAAATATTGAGTAAAGTCGAAAAGATGAGCTTGTCAGAAAAAAAAGACTTGCTCTTAAAATTAGAAGAACATTTTGACCAAAAAGATATAATGATAAATTTCTTTGATGACAAAATGCAAAAAGAAATTACCGATTTAAATTGGGATGGGGAAGTTATCGCCAACTTTTCTGATGATTATCTAATGTTTATTGATGCGAATCTAGCCGCTTATAAAACCGATTTAAAAATGATTCGGTCATTCAAATATCAAGTTGATTTTTCTGGAGCCAAACCAATTGCTAAATTAGACTTAACTTATACCAACACCGCTAAAGTCAAGGACTGGATGACTAATAATTATCAAAGTTATTTGAGAATTTACACGCCCCAGGAAAGCTGGCTATTAGATTCTGATAGTCCTCGACAAATAAAATTCGGGGAAGAATTTAACAAAAAATATTTTGGCACATTAATTCAAGTTCCATTAGGTGCAACAAGAACCTTCCACTTTGAATATAGTCTTCCGGAAAGAATTACTTTCGAAAACTATAATTTAATGATCCAAAAACAATCAGGAGTATCTGAGGTTGAGGGAGAAATAAAGTTAATTGACGAAAATAAGAAAACCAAAGAATATAAAGTCACTGCTGTTCAAGATTGGGAATTGAAAACCAGTCAATCTAAATAAATAACATTTTTATTAAACCAAGTTCGTGCAGAGCTTGGTTTTTTAACTTGAAAAAAGCTATTTTAAATGATATTATAATATTGTATTTAACTTAAATCTTACAAACTAAAAATTCACTAAGACTCAATGAAAGTAAAAGCTATTTTTGATTTAGCCATCAAACAAGGAATTGAAAACGATTTTCGTTCAAAAGAAGAAATTAAGGATTTACTAAAAAGAAAAAAAGAAATTTTTGAAAAATTACCAAAAGAAGAAAAACCCTATTTCGATCAAGAAGATTTAGTAAATCCCTACACTGATTCAGCTATTCATTATGACAACGGAAAAGACGTCAAAAAAGTTTTAACTGGAATTGATGTTTCTATTGGAAGTTTGTTGTTGGCCAAGGAACTGGAAGTTGATCTGATTATCAATCACCATCCGGTTGGGAAAGCCTTAAGCAAGCTGGACGATGTAATAAATCTTCAAATTGATGCTTATGAAAAATTTGGAGTTCCTGTTAATATAGCCGAGAAATTGACTCACAAAAGAATTTCAGAAGTGGCCAGAGGAATTCATCCTATTAATCACTACGATATCGTTGATGCTGCTAAACTTTTAAATATCAATCTAATCAATATTCACACTCCGGCTGATAATTGCGTAGCTCAATTCGTAACGAAAGAAATTGCCTCAAACAAGCCTTACTACATTAAAGATGTTCTAAAATCTTTAGGAAAAATTCCAGAATATCAAGAAGCCAAAAAAAGATCGAATGGTCCAGTTTTATTTGCTGGCACTCCAGATAGTCGTTGCGGAAAAGTAGTTGTCTCTGAAATGACTGGAGGAACTGAAGGCGCTAAAGAAATTTATCAAGCAATGTCAAATGCTGGAATTGGAACGGTAGTCGGAATGCACCAAAGCGAAGAGCATCGTAAAAGCGCTGAAAAGGCTTATATTAACGTGGTAATTGCTGGACACATTTCCTCAGATTCAATCGGAATGAATTTAATCTTGGATAGTTTAGAGAAAAAAGGTTTAGAGATAATTCCTTTTGGTGGATTAACTAGATTTTCTAGAAATAAAAAAACTAAATGAAATACACAAAAAAGATTTTAAAAAATGGAACTCGAGTAATCCTGGCTCCCAATACTGGAACCGAAACAATCACTATTCAAATTTTAGTTGAAGCCGGCTCTAAATATGAAAATGCTGAAAATAATGGAATTTCTCATTTTTTAGAACATATGATTTTCAAAGGAACCAAAAAAAGACCCACCGCCAAAATAATTTCAGAAGAAATTGACAGCGTTGGAGGAGCCTTTAATGCCTTCACCAGTAAAGAACAAACTGGCTACTGGGTAAAGGCACCAAAGCAACACTTAGAGATGGTTCTTGACGTAGTTAGCGACATTTATCTTAATTCAACTTTCAAACAAGCAGAAATCGACAAAGAACGCGGGGTAATTTTGCAAGAAATGGCAATGTATAAAGATATGCCGATGCATCACATTTGGGACATTTTCGAAAATTTATTTTACGGCAATCAACCGGCTGGATGGGACATTATCGGAACCGTTGAAAATATTAATCGCTTTCAAAGAAAGGATTTTATTGATTATTTAAAAACTTTTTACATTCCACAATCCACAGTTGTAATTGTCGCTGGAAATTTTGATGAAAAAGAAGTTTTTAAAAAAATAAAAAATTATTTTGAAAAAAATAAAAAACCTGCTAAGAAAACAGGCAAATTGAAAACTTTTGAAAATCAGAAAAAACCTCAATTAAGAATTCACGCCAAAGAAACTGATCAAACCCACTTGATAATAGGAGTCAAAGCAGTTGATATGTTTGATGAAGACCGTTATCCAATCAGCTTATTGGCTACTATTTTGGGTGGCGGAATGAGCAGTCGAATGTTTGACGAGTTGAGAGAGAAAAGAGGTTTAACTTATTACGTCAATTCAGACACCGAACAATACACTGATGCTGGTTATTTTTATGCTAGCGCTGGCGTAAAACACAGCAATCTCGAAAAAACCATCGACCTTATTCTCAAAGAATTTAAAAAAACTATTCAGAAAAAAATTACAGAGAAAGAACTCCATAAAGTTAAGGAATATATAAAAGGAAAAACTTTAATGTCGCTGGAATCATCTACGGCCGTCGCTTCTTTTTTGGGAAATCAAGAATTATTCAGAAAAAAAATTAACGATCCTAAAGAAATTTTCAAAAAAATTGACAACGTGACAACTGCTGATTTAATGCGAGTCGCTAAAGAAATTTTTAAAGATGAAAATCTCAACCTAGCATTAATCGGTCCCCATCAAAATAACCGAAATCTCGAAAAACATTTGACGTTCAAATAATCATCAATAAAATGAAAAATTCAATAGAAATTTCTACTAATACTCTGCTGAAAATAACCGCTATTATTTTGATTTTGTGGTTAATTTTTCTTATCAAAGAAGTTTTATTAATTTTATTTATTTCCATCATAATGGTTAGTGCCCTGGAACCATTAGTAGATAAACTCCAAATTAAAAAAATCCCCCGAGTTATAAGCGCTATTATTCTATATTTTTTATTTTTTAGTTTGATTTTTCTATGTTTATATTTAATAATTCCAGTTTTGATCTTCGAGCTAAAACAATTAGGGGAAAACAGTCCTGATTATTTTAAAAACATCAATAATTTTTTGATTAATCTCAACACTCTAGCTGTTAATTCTAATGTAGAAATTGACGTTCAAACCTTAGTCAGCAATGCTTCTTCAAATCTAACCAATTTAGTCTCCCAAATATTTTCCAATTCAGTGTCTTTTTTAGCCACTTTATTCAAAAGCTTAATCGTATTCGCTTTGGCTTTTTATATGATTGTTAAAAAAGAGGGAATGAAAGGTTTTCTAAGTTTTATACTACCAGATAAACACAAAAGTTATTTCATTGATTTAACCAAGAGAATTCAAAATAAAATGGGAGGTTGGCTGATTGGACAACTGTCTATCGCCTTTTTAATTTTTGGATTAGAGTTTATAGTACTATCCATCCTGGGTGTTCCTTATGCACTTTTATTGGCGCTTCTGGGCGGATTTTTTGAAATAATTCCTTATCTTGGACCATTCCTGGCTTTTGTTCCAGCGGTTTTAATCGCTTTCACCGTTTCACCTTTAACCGCTCTTTTGGTTGGTATTTTATATTTAGTAATCCAACAAATGGAACATCATATTTTTACTCCTTTAATAATGAAGAAAACTGTCGGTCTAGACCCAGTTGTTGTTATTGTGGCTCTAATAACAGGCGCTAGTCTTTTGGGCGTTCTAGGAATGTTAATTGCGATTCCCTTTGCTACCGCTTTAAGCGTTTTTGTTAAAGATTTACAAAGTGACAAATTTCTAAAATAATTCAAATTATTTAATGAAAATTTTTGGAGTTAAAATTGAAAAATACGAAAAAAAAATTGTTTTAAAAGAATGTTTAAAAACACTAGTATTACCTTTCAAAAAAACCTTGTTTATAGCTAATTTAAATCCTGAAATTCTTTTGACCACCAAAAAAAATAAAGATTATAAAAAAATTATAAACTCGGCCGATATTAAAATAGTTGATGGATTTGGCCTCGAGATAATTAGCTGGTTGAAAAAAGAGCAAATTGGTGTTAGAATAACAGGTGCTCATTTATCAAAATTATTAATTGAAAAAGCTAAAAAAAACAATCTTAAAATCGGGATAATTTATCTAGAAGACGGCTGGAGTTCAAAATCTGATCTTGAAAAAATTTTTAAATCTCAAAAAATCCAACTGTTAAAAGTTACGAAAAAAGATTATCTCAAAAAAGATTATCGAGAAATGCAAAATCGAGATTTAGTTTTAGTAGCAATTGGTCATCCTCGTCAAGAAATCTTAATTTATCAAAAAATTTTAAAATTGAAAGGAGTCAAAATAGCCATGGGAATAGGAGGAACATTGGATTATTGGACAAAAAAGAAGAAAAGAGCCCCCCAAATATTTCAAAAAATTGGACTAGAATGGTTGTGGCGCTTTATTATTCAGCCTAATCGAATATTGAGAATTTTCAACGCTGTAATTAAGTTTCCAATTTTAGCCCTACTAAATAAATAAAAATTATGAATAATTCAGAAATTAAAGATCACGAAATAAGAGTTAGATTTGCGCCATCTCCAACCGGGACAATTCACGTTGGCAATCTAAGAACTGCTTTGTTCGCGTGGTTATTTGCTCGAAATCAAAGAGGCTCTTTTTTAGTTCGGGTTGAAGATACTGATCAAAAAAGACTCGACCCCGAAGCTACTCAAAAAATATTTGAGACTTTAGAATGGGCTAAAATAGATGTTGATGAAGGAGTTTATTTAAACAAAAATTCTAAAATAACCCAAAAAGGAGAATATGGACCTTACATTCAATCTGAAAGACTAGCTCTTTATAAAAAATATATTAAGAAACTAATTAATTCAGGCGACGCCTATTACTGTTTTTGTTCGTCAGAAAGATTAAAAAAAGTTCGAGAAAAACAACAAGCAGAAAATCAACCTCCAATGTATGATGGAAAATGTCGAAATTTGAGTTCTAAGGAAATTAAAAAAAGAATAGAAAGCGGAGAAGGATACGTAATCAGAATGAAAGTTCCAGAAAACCAAACTGTCAAATTTACCGATAAAGTTTTTGGTGATATTTCCGTTGAAACCAACACTATCGATGATCAAGTTCTAATCAAAACCGACGGTTTTCCAACCTATCATTTTGCAGTTGTTGTTGATGATCATTTGATGAAAATCTCTCACATTTTCAGGGGAGAAGACTGGCTTCCAAGTACCCCAAAACACATTTTACTTTATAAATTTTTTGGTTGGAAATTACCAAAATTTGTTCATTTGCCAAATGTTCTAGGAGAAAATAAGAAAAAACTCTCCAAAAGAGAAGGGGATGTTAGTGTCGAAGATTTTAAAGAGAAAGGTTATCTTCCTGAAGCTCTGATTAACTTTTTAGCATTGCTAGGCTGGAATCCTAAAAGTAATCAAGAACTGATGACTAAAAATGAATTAATCGAAAAATTTTCCATAGCGGGATTACATAAAGCAGGAGCAATTTTCAATTACCAAAAACTGGACTGGGTGAATGGTCAATATTTGAAAAACAAATCTAATGCGGAAATTTTAGAAGAAAGTGAAATTTATTTAAATAATTATTTTGAAGAAAATAAAATAGAAAAAGATTTAGAAAAAATTGATAAAATTATAACCGTAGAAAAAACTAGAATTAAAAAACTTTCTGATTTGACTGAAAATTTTGATGTTTATTTTAAAGATATTGATTATAAAGTTGATTTATTGAAATGGAAAAATATGACGCCCAAAGAACTAAAAAAAGCCCTGGAATTAGTTTTAGAAATTATTTCCAAGTCCGAGTTATCCAGTCCTGAAGTATTTCAAAAAATTGTTTTAGAAAAAATTGGAAAAGCTCGAGGAGAACATCTTTGGCCTCTCAGAGTAGCCCTTTCTGGACAAGAAAAGAGTGCTAGTCCCTTTGAATTAGCTTGGGTTTTAGGTAGAGAAGCAAGCCTGAAGAGAATTAAGAAGGCCATTGAAAAAATAAATTAGAATAAATGTTATCAAAAAATAAAAATAAAAATAGCAAAAAATATTGGACAAAAATTTCTTTGTTAATTTTATTATTTTTATTAATAGCCTTTTCTAAAATACCGGCTCAAGCTGATGATTTAGATGACATTATTAACAACGCTTGTAAAGATTTATCAAAAGAAGACTGCGAAGACTTAAGAAAAGAAGCTGATGATAAAGAAAGTGAATATGACACACTGGAAAATCAACTAAAAAATACTAAAAAATTAGCCGATTTAAAAAAACAGCAAAGTCGAACGCTAGAAAATCAACTTCAAATTTTAAAGCTAGAAATAAATGATGTTCAGGGGGATATTCAATCCCTAGAAACTAAAATTTCTAATACTCAAAAAAAAATTGATGATTTAGAAAAAAAAATTAAGATCAAAGCTCAAAATATCAAAGAAAACCAAAAAAGCCTTGGGGAAATGGTTAAAAATTATTACAAACTTAGTAAGGCACTCAATCTCAGCCTACTTTCAAATGAAAATAGTTTAACTCAAACTTTCAATCAATCCGATTACTTAACTCAAATTTCAACAAAAATAAATAATACTTTAAAAATAATCAGAGAAGAGAAGTCAATTTTAGCTCAAGAAAAAGAAGCCAATCAAACCGAAAAAAGCAAACTCAATAATCAAAAATCAGATCTAGACAAAGAAAAACAAAATTTGTCTTCCAAAAGAAATGAAAAGGGAAGTCTTCTGCATAGAACCAAAGGTGAAGAATCTAATTATCAAGCCTTGATTTCAAAAATCGAAAGTCAAATGAAACAACTTTTAATTGATGTAGATTCTCTTTCGGCCGCCGAGCAAGGAGAACTTAATGATATCTTAGAAAATGCCAAAAAACCAAAATACGGTCTGGCTTCCACTAGTTGGTATTATTCACAAAGAGATAGTCGCTGGAAAGACGAAAGACTTGGAGGCAGTCGCTATACAATTGGTGATTCAGGTTGTGCTATTACTTCTATCGCAATGGTTTCTACTTATCAAAAAGATAAAGCCAAGCCAGACGATTTATCGGGTACTTTTTTCTTTAGCGAAAGAAAGGGCGAGGAGGGTTACATTGATTGGTATGCTCCTCCTGAAAAATTCGACATAAAATTAGTAACAAAATATGGAACAAGGCACAATAATATTGATTGGGATGAAATTGACGAATATATAGAAGACGATATTCCAGTAATCGTTTTTATTAGTGGTTCCGGAAATAGTGGTCATTACGTAGTTGTTCATGGCTATGATAAGAAATATAAAGACTATGTAGTCCATGATCCATATTGGGGTGCCAATTTACTTTTAGGAACTTCAAAAAAATTAGTTGGAAGTTTATACAAAAGAACCGCCAAGGTTGATCAAATGATCGTCTACGAAGAAGATTGACCTTGTCTAAAGGCAAGGCTATGTATTAGCATTAGAATAGTTGATACAGATTACCTTGGGTTTGAGATTACTTAATTTATGACGTCGCAAAATATACATTGTGCGACATAGTATTTATATTCAAAATCGATGCCAAACGAATATCTCTAACCAATTTAATTACACTAATAAAATAGCTTACTGAATAAATCTCATTTGCAACTACTCTGCTTTTCACTTACAATCGAATTGCCTTTGATTTGTTTCTTAAAGACTTGCCATTAGCTTTATTATTATTTATATTTTTTTGAATTGAAAATTTTAAAATTGAAAATTGATTGCCCGTCTCGCGTCGCTTGCCGAGGCGGAAAAATTGGTTTATTGTAAATTGTAAATTACGAAAAATGAACACTTCCTACTCCGCCCTAAATTCCTTCCAAACTTGCCCGCTACGCTATAAATTTAGCGCTATTGATAAGATTAGGTCTGGCAAGAAATCCGCCGAGGCCGTCTTCGGTAGTATTATTCACTCAACAATGCAGTTTATTCACACCGGAAGTTTCATCTTACCAACCCAAAAAGAAGCTTTAAATCATTTTTCTCAAAAATGGAATCCAGACGTCTTTGACAATGAATTTCGAGAAAGAGCCGCTTTCGCCCAAGGAATAAAAATTATTCAAAATTATTATAAGAACAATGACCCCAACAATATCCAAATAGTTGATATTGAATCTCGTTTTTCAGTTGACTTAAAGCACGAAAATGAAATTCATCTTATTTCAGGGATTATCGATAGAATTGATAAAACTGATGATGGCTACGAAATAATCGACTACAAAACCGCCAATAAACTTCCGGCTCAAGCCCATGTTGAAGATAATCTCCAACTGTTAATCTATTTATTAGCTTTTTTGAAAAGATATCCCGGACTAGCTCAAACTCCTGAAAAAATAAAATTAAGTCTTTATTTTCTAAAACATGACACCAAGCTTTCCACTTTCAAGACTCTTCCTCAACTAAATAAGGAAAAAGAAAAGATTTTTGAATTATTCAATCAAATCAAAAATTCTGATTTTGAACCTCAGACTTCTCCACTTTGCGATTGGTGCGACTACCAAGAAATTTGCCCAATGTGGAAACACAAATTCAAAAAGGAAATTTCCGCTACCGACAAAGAAAAAAGCACTATCATTAAAAAATATCTTGAATTACAAACTGAGTCCAAGGAGATTAGACAAGAAGCTACCAAGCTTCAAAAAGAACTTTTGAATATTATGGAAAGTGAACAAGTTGAAAGACTGTTTGGTGACGGCAAAATTGTTTCCAAAACTCATCGTCAAACCTTTAAATACAACGAAGCAAAGCTTAAAGAAATTCTTCAAAAAAAACAACTCTGGGATCAAGTTGTCAAAGTCAATCAAACTCAGCTCAATAAAGTTCTCCAGATTCTACCTTCCGATGAAAAGCAAAACATTGAAAAAATCAAAGAGTTAAAAAGTGAAAGTTATGGAATAACTGTGAAGCAAGATTCAAAATAATCTAAAATCTTCCACATTATCATCTTTCAACAAAAAAACTCTGTTTAAAAAAACTTCACTCTTTTAATCAAATATTCAATACTCAGCTGCCAACATTCGTTCAATGTTCAATGTTTCAACATTCGATTTTACCGAAATTTGTATTTTTATTAATTATTTAAATATTAATTATTGAATGACTATTGATTATTGGTTATTGGCTGCTTAAACATTGATCACTGAATAATTATTGGTTGTTGAGTATTGGTTGCTAAATAGTTATCGATTGCTTAAATATCGCGGTTATTGATTATTTAATTATTGAATATTGAATGGTTATTGATTATTGTATATTGATTATTTAAAGACTAATTCTTAAGCATTGATTATTTAAATATTAATTATTAAATGGTTAGTGAATATTGGTTATTGAATATTCTAAGAAACTTAGTCTTTTATAACCGTTCCCTCAAACTCCTCCCCATCCAAAATCCTTCTTAAATTTTCAATATTCCGACCTTCAGCCACCACAACTTCCAATCCTATTTTTTGAGCATGTTTTGACGCAATTGGGTCAAAAGGAGCATTCAAACCAGGATCCCATTTATCGCCAACAATAAACCTAAAATCAGCCCAGTTTATTTTTTTTATTTTTTTAGCATCTTTGAATTTCTTAGGGTCTTTATCGCAAACATATTTAACATTAGAAAGATTTAACATTTTTTTAACTCCCAATCTTTCGGCTAGAATAGTTGCTACATAATCAGTTGACCAGCCTGGTCGCCAACCGGCCGCTACCATTATTTTCTCACCATCTTCAAAGTGAACCATTAAATCCTCTTTAGTTCGAGGATTTTTATTTATTCGAGGATGAGTATAATCCCGAAAAATTGTTTTCAATAAATGAGCATTCAATCGCGTTGAATGCACTCCAATCCAATCCATATCATCTTGTGTAAGTTCCGCTATCTTATCCGCTGCCTTTTGATACTTACGCGCAATATCACCTCCTCCCGTCACAATTATAAATTTTTTTCCTTTCTCAATTTGTCTAATAATTTCTTTACGAAATTGTTTTAAAAATTTCCAATCAATTTCCCTCGGAACAATCAAAGAACCTCCCAAAGAAACCACTATCATTTCATTTTTTGCTTCTTCCATAATTACTTTTTTAATTGATTACCTCTTATTTATTATTACAACTCGCTGGTTTATAACCTTGTTTTTGGGCATCTTCCACTGATTTAAAACAGACTCTATTCTCCGCTTTAATTTGACTAGCCCAACGACAACTCATAATATGATATTTATCTGAGTTTTTTGACCCAACAAAAAGGCATTCCTTCTCTGTTAAATTATTTTGTCCACTAATACTAACTTCCTTCACCAAGCCTTTTCTTTGAATTGCTTTGCCTAAGGCAATCGCAGTTTTTTCCTCCGAACTTTTCTCAATTTCATTATTTAAAAAAACTTTCAAATCAGTCGATTTTTGTTCTTGCTCCTTCACTTCTCCCGCTCGAAAACTAATAATTGCCACAAAAATAATAATAAATACAAACAAAATTCGCTCTTGATTATTTTTAATAAAAGCTTTAAGCCCTTTAATGTTTGACATTTTCTTTATAAGATAGTATTATTATGGCACTGGGATTGTTCCTGGACACGTTTTTGTAGTGAATTTATTTGGGAATAGTCCCTTCATCAAAAAAGTATTCGTGAACAATTCCTGATTATAAATAATTTCCAAAAAATATGTCAACCAAGAAAGCAGGAGGCTCAACAAGACTAGGTCGTGATTCAATTTCAAAACGACTTGGTGTTAAGATCTTCGGTAATCAAAAAGCAAAAAAAGGTTCTATTATTATTCGACAACGAGGAACTAAAGTTCGAGCTGGCGAAAATACCAAACGATGCAATGACGATACAATTATGTCTTTAAAAGACGGAATTGTTGAATTCGTTGTTAAACGAGTCAAAAAATTCACAGGCAAAGTGGAAAAAGTTAAAATCGTCAAAGTTAAATAAAAAAATATTGAATTTATACCATTTCCGACTAACCAATACTCATTAAGTTGCAGAAAATTTTAGACGAAACGCAGAAAAAAATCTTAAATTGTATCTAGGTGCTGTTTTTAATTAAGCTTTTTAAACGAAATTTATTAGTTTTGGGATAAATTATTTTAAAATTTTTGAAGCTTTAGCTTTAGCTAAGGCAATAAAATTTTTAAAAAATTTAACCAAAAATGGAAAATTGTCCGCCTCGGCAAGCGACGCGAGACGGGTCCGCCTCGGCAAGCCTCAGCGAGAC
>CAZXUS010000009.1:0-3317 GCA_964643985.1 uncultured Bdellovibrionales bacterium
CTCCGTTACACTTTGGGAGGCGACCGCCCCAGTCAAACTACCCACCAGGCACTGTTCCCGGTCTGGTATTTGGACTTTTTCAGAGACTAAATAAATAATCTCTTGAGCGATTAGATTCGTAAACGATCAAATTATTGTTACTTTCGAAATTGTAGTTAAAGTCTGTTTTGAAACATCATTAAAAACAATCTCGTTAAAAACTGTGAAAAACTTACTTACATATATCATTACATATATAATGACATACTTACTTACATTAACACTTAATCTTATCATTTACTTTTCTAATCGAAGTCATAAAAATATGACCTAAAAAAGTGCAAATAACAGACCAGGGTTAGCATTCAACATCACACAGAGTGGTATTTCACTGATGACTCCATCCCAACCAAAATCAGGACTTCATAGTCTCCCACCTATGCTCAGCAGTATAACATCAAACGCAATGCCAAGCTGTAGTAAAGCTCCACGGGGTCTTTTCGTCTTGCCGTAGGTAGAGGGCATCTTTACCCCCATTGCAATTTCACCGGGTCCTTCGTTGAGACAGTTGTCCAGTCGTTACGCCTTTCATGCGGGTCGGAAATTACCCGACAAGGAATTTCGCTCTGACATGTTAATCTTTGCATCGCTACAAAGCACGGACTATAACTTGTCACTTAATCCTAGTGACTTCAGCGTTTAGTCTCTGAGGATTCTAAGAATTTCATCAATCGTTCTTAGTCTTTCCTGCTGATTATCTGGCAGTTTTTGCAAACTACACTGGGAACATTTTTACTAAATGCAATAAATTACATTTGAGTAGTTCCAGATTCTCCAGACTTTCCAGCATATGGCTGAATTTTTTAGACATTATGTTAACTTTACATAATAAGCAACTACTTTTACCTCTCAACTTTTCAACTTTATTTTAAATTAAATATACTCGACTACACTTCCCCACAATCGTTCCAGTCTTTGAGATTACTTTAAAAAAATAATCTCAACCTTAGAACGATTATAGTTATCGCTGACGTTCACTGGCGCTTCGGAGATTGGCTTGCACCGCTCTCGTTAACGTTCCAGCACTGGTCAGGCGTCACCCCCTATACATCCTCTTACGAGTTAGCAGAGAGCTGTGTTTTTGATAAACAGTCGCCAGACATCTTTAGCTGCGGCCAATCCTATAAATAGGATCGGCAGACCTTATCCCGAAGTTACGGTCGCTGTTTTGCCGAGTTCCTTAACGAAGGTTCTCCCGTTCACCGTAGGCTACTCGCCTTGTCTACCTGTGTTGGTTTTAGTACGGATACTATATTACTAATCTTAGAAGCTTTTCCCGGCACTCTGCTCGCCTTTCTTCTTCTGATAAAATCAGAATTCGAGTCAATTCTTGGAATATTGTTAAACGGATTTACCTATCTAACTCCCTTAAATTGCCTACCGGAATCCAATAACCGGCAAAGATTACTAAAATGCGTCACTCCATCGAATAATACAGTAGTGCAGGAATATTAACCTGCTGTCCATCGACTACCCTCGACCTTAATCGAGACTCGCCTTAGGACCGACTGACCCTGGGATGATTGTCATAGCCCAGGAAACCTTAGACTTTTGGTGTACGGGGATTTAACCCGTATTGCGGTTACTCATACCAACATTCTCACTTCTATTCGCTCCACCTAAGCTCACGCTTAAGGCTTCACAGCAAATAGAACGCTTCCCTACCACTTAATAAATAAATATTAAATTCGCATCTTCGGTACTATGCTTAGCCCCGGTACATCTTCGACGCAAAATCACTGAACTAGTGAGCTATTACGCATTCTTTTAAGGATGGCTGCTTCTAAGCCAACCTCCTAGTTGTCAAAGTAATTTCACCTTCTTTTCCACTTAGCATAGATTTAGGGACCTTAGATTGCGATCTGGGCTGTTTCCCTTTTGAGCTTGGATCTTAGAACCCAAGTTCTGACTGTTGGGGTACATTAATAAGTATTCGGAGTTTGGTTGAGCGATCTAGACATAGTCCGATGCACTCATTCAGTAGCTCTACCCCTTATTAATAATTTACCCAACGCTAGCCCAAGAGCTATTTCGGGAAGAACCAGCTATAGCCGGACTCGATTGGAATTTCTCCTCTATGCACAAATCATCCCCGCGCATTAAACGACGCGTGGGTGCGGGCCTCCTCTCAATGTTACTTGAGATTCACCCTGTTCATGCATGGCTCGTCCGGATTCGGGTCTAATTCATAAGACTTTGAAGCCTGAATAAACAGACTCCATACGGCGGTTAAACCTCGCTTTCACTACGCTTATTTCACAAAGTGACTTAAGCTAGCCATATAAATTAACTCGTTGGTTCGTTCTGCAAAAAGCACGCAGTCATCCACTCGAAAGTGGACTCCTACTCTTTGTAAGCACATGATTTCAGGATCTATTTCACTCCCCTTTCGGGGTTCTTTTCACCTTTCCTTCACAGTACTAGTTCGCTATCGATCTGAAATAATATTTAGCCTTGGAAGATAGTGCTCCCGGATTCAAACGGGGTTTCACCGGCCCCGCCCTACTTGAGAATAACTACAATGAAGATTTATTTTTTTCGCTTACGGGACTATTACCCTCTATGGTCTCTCTTTCCAAAGATATTCTGCTAAAAATAAATTTTGTAACTTCACACCAAATAAATGGTCGTAATTACCTCGCAACCCCATAAACTGAATAGTACGTCTAACCTTAAAGTTCTAAGGTTAGAGTAAGTACTAAAACATCGCACGGACCTAGCTCCTTTAAAAGGAAGTGGTCCAGATTTTCACCGACAACGCCGGCGCAAACTAATCAAAGGAATAAGCTTTAGAAGACTTTCCTTTCGATATGGTAGTGATGTTTTTTCGCACTATTCAGTTTATGGTTTAGGCTGTTCCCCTTTCGCTCGCCGCTACTTAGGGAATCTTTAATTAATTTTTGTTCCTTCGGGTACTAAGATGTTTCAGTTCCCCGAGTTAGCCCCCGCTCATGTCTCGCTGAACTCGACAATAGTCAAATTCAATGAGACATGAACGAGTAACAGAGGTTTGCTCTGTCGCGTTTCCGCATTCGGAAATTCCCGGATCAAAGGTTGTTTATCACCTCCCCGAGACTTATCGCAGATTACTACGTCCTTCGTCGCTTATTTCAGTCAAGGCATCCATCATGTGCCTTAGTTGAGCACCGCACTTTTGACTGGCAAATAACAAAGATCGAAATGATCTGCTATTCACACAATACAAAAGCTTATACTCTAATTTTATATTACAATTATATATTTCTATATAACACCTACATCTACATTATTAAAAAACT
>CAZXUS010000009.1:3417-43234 GCA_964643985.1 uncultured Bdellovibrionales bacterium
TATATTACAATTATATATTTCTATATAACACCTACATCTACATTATTAAAAAACTATTAAACTTAATCGACTATATAATAGTTCCACTTTTTTCAACGTTCTACCTTCATTTAACCTTAATGAAAGTCCGATAAAAAAACCTATATCATTTTCTATTAACCAACAATCATTAAGTCACAGAAAATTTGTTGCGAGACAAAGAAATAAATTTTAAACTAGTATCCATAGATACATTTAAATATTTTTTTCAAAGTCGTAGCTCAAATTTTCAAGACTTGGGTGATTGGTGTTTAATTAGAAATGATATCACCTAATTCTTCATATCGAATTTTCACCTTGCTTTACCTTCTTTGATTTATCTTTTTCAAACAAAAAAATCGCCGGAGCGATCTTACGAGCTTATTCAATTCGTAAAACCTATTTTTTCTTTAATTTTAGCTCGTTAATTGCGATTGTCATTAATTGGCTTAAGTTTTACTAGTTGTTTTTGAGATACAAATCCAGGAGGTAAAATAAAATCCCCCTCAAAGATCAAACCTCTCAAAACAACTTCATTAAATATAGCAGAGAAATAAAAGTTGTCAAGAGTTAACGCAACCAGTAATCGGTCATCAGCAATCGGCTTCACCAATTTTCAATTCACAATTTTCAATTTTCAATCAATTTTGAATGACTTAATTTTCAATTTCTAAATATTATCTATTGCTTTCTTGTTAATCTTTTTGATATAACTGCTTCCTTGCTTGTAAGCCTTGTTCTTTCTAACCAAAGATTTTTTTTCAATCAAAGTTAAATCGTCTCTCTTGAGTTGATCCGTTACCTCACTTTGTCTTCTTCTTGTTTTTTCTCCAAAATAAATTTTATTTCTCCCTATGCCTAATCCTAAATGTTCCATACTTTTATCTAAATAAGAAACTATCCCTTTCTCCTTTTTTTCCTGATTCAAGGGCAAACCATACCCTATTAGAATTTTTTCGATTCGATCAGACAATTTCTGCATTTCTTCTCTTGAGACATTACTCCCTGTTATCCCAATGTCATCAACGAAAATTGCTATCTTAGGATCATGTCCATTGAGCTTCTTTTTAGCCTCCCAATATATTCTTTGAAATGCAAAGAGTTTGCACCAAAGGGCCAAGCGAGTTGAAGTAGCAAAACCCCTTGCCAACGTTTTTTCATTTTCATTTTTAAACTCTTTCGGACCAGTTGGAACGCAACACAAGTTTGCAAAAATTCTAGCAACGCCAGAAGAGCACCTACATTTAAACCTGAAAAAATCATAAACATCTTGATATTTTATTTGTTCAAAAAATTTACTAATGTCTAATTTTAATAAAGTTCGTTTCCTTTGCTTTCCCAATAAAAAACAAACTGCCTTAACATGGTCTCTTTCCGATAAGCCTCCAAAAATAAAATCTGGGACTAACTCATCTTGAGGTTTTAATATTTTTTTATCGATTTTAGACAAAAGTTTTCCTAGTTTTGTCCCTTTGCAACTCCTTACATATTTAGCCTTCTCTGGCTCTGAAGCGCTATCGACATCACCCCAAAATCGATCATGATTTTCCAAAACATCATTAATAAGGTCCAATGCTTTTTCTTTCGAGAATTTCTCGCTAGAAATTCTCTTCGCAAGACCATTTTTATTTCTGATCTCCAGTCTTGGATATTTATCTTTTTGCTTTAAAAGCATATTTTTTTAACTTTTTCGATTTATTTTTAATTAAATGTTTTTGTAATTTCTCTCCAATTTCTATAAACTTTTTTTCAATTTCCGAAATATTCCCCTTATTAAAATCATCATCGAGAAGAATGAAGGGCGTTATAGAACTAGGATGAACTTCAAGTTTTTCAGCCAACTTGATAATGAAAGCCTTTGAAGCTTCTTTCTGTTTCGTTTCAATCATTGAAATTAAAACCGTAGATACGGATAAGGCGCTCGCAAATTCTTTCTGGGTCAAATCACTCTCGCTCCTTATCTCCTTTAATAATTCTGAAAATGTATACATAAAATTGTTATAAGCATTAAAAGGCGGCTATTTCAATTTTGAAATATCCAAAATAATGTGAACGATCTTTATGACCACTGACAAAATTTTAAAAAATTTCTTCATTGTTAACCGCCTTTGCGCATAAAAGATTAGAATAAAAAAAAATATAAAATATTGATACTACTGGATTTTTTCATGAGTTTAGCAGATTAAATTAATTAAGTCGGCTCGACATTCCATGTATCATCCTTATTCTTAGTGACCATCATGTTTGAAAAAAATCTTTTATACTCAATCTGATAGTCACCGAAGTGTTCAGACAATACTCGCAAAGATAAGAAGTTAGTCAAGGTAGAGACCGTTCGCCTCTTCGCTTTCTCTAGCGTTCAGTTGTTAGCTGTTGCCGGAGAAAGTTTACCGTTTTTTCTTAAAACCATAGTCAAGAAAAAGGGCTCTAGATAGCTCAAAGGCTATCTTGTATATTCAAAATAATGATCATTTTTTTATTCTTTTTTAAGGTGCTATGGTATGAATCAATCTTATACAAAAAGTATAAGTCTGTCAAGAGAATCCACTCTTAAAGATTTATTTGCTGTTAATTGTTGATTGTTCATTGTTAATTGTCGTCCCCACACCTCTCAAAACCCAAAAAGAAAAGGCAATATCTTTGAATCAAGATACTGCCTTTATGGAAGTTTAGCTTCCCTCAACAAAGCCCGGTGGTTACCAAACCACAGCGCCCTCAGGACATCTATCACAATAGACGTCGAAAGATACAACTGAATTTTCAAAAATTTCTTTTTCCAAAGAATCCATTGATTCATATGAACTCTTTCCCAGCACCCATCCTTACGGAAAAAGACAACTATCCACCCCGTGTTGCGAGTCATAAGGTTCTCCCCATTAACCCACTTCCAAAGACATGAGGACTTGCAAAATTACTAAAGCGGTGAATCAATTAAAGCATCCAACCCAGACCCTACATTATTCTCCCTTAAAAATCAATCCAATTCCACAAAAAAAGAATCCCTCGTTAGCTGCAACCAGAGATTCTTAATTTTAAAGTTTAGTTACGAAATTTTAATGGTCCCTTATTATTAAATAAACCATAAAACGCCACAACAAAGAAAATAATTCCGACAACCAAAGCTGGAATCAACCCCACCCGAAGATCACCAGGCTCTAATTCCGTTATTTTCGGCAAAACTATTACTGCCAAAAAATAAAGAGCTCCTGCCAAAAATAATGCCAGAATAAACTTAGCCGAATGCTTTCTATAAAGAACTTTCTTTTTCATAACGTCCTCCCTCCCTTATAAAAAATTTATTCAATCTCTTTTACTTCAATATACACCATGGCATATACCTTCTCACCCCCCCCCAGCAAGCTCCGCTTGCCTCCCAATTCTCATCAAACAGGACTTTTCTGTGATTGCTCAATAGCATACTTCACCGCCATCTCAGCCAAAACCTTATTATCATACTTACCCGAATTTTCACCAAGCCAACTAGCTATATTATCAGAAACAAGCTGAGAAAAACTTCCTCCTTTTTTTGAATCGACCGCCACCTTAGTTCTCCCCATTTCTCTCGGCGCGTCCGTAATTGAATATTTTTCCATCCACTGACTCAAAGCCCCCTGTATTTTTTCAACATTATTTTTGTCTTTAAAATGAATCACTATTGAATCATTATGTGCAAGAAATTCAGCCAAGCCCTTTGGAAATTTAACCTGAACGCTGTCATCAGTTTCATCGGCAATTTCTCTCAAGTCATTTGCAAGAGAAAGAATGTTCTGCACAAAACTATACTCATCCGCAGGAATAGTTGCATAGATTTTCGTATCATTGCCTTCTTTTTCCTTTGGTCCTGGCCTAGCATTGACTCCAAACCAACCCACATTACTACCACACCCAAACTTATCCCCTTCTCTAATATTTTTCTCAACCTCTTCTCTTGCCTTATCATACCAAGCGTATTGCTTTTCAAACGGCTTCATCATTTTAGCTAAACTGTTCACCTTCTCTCTTTCTTCCACAAAACCGCTCCGGGTAGTTAACATTGTATAAATACACTGCGACATTTTCTCTTCATCACCGCCTTCTTCTAATAACTTTTCTAACCGTTCTTCTCCAACTTGAACATTCTTCAACTCGCTCCAATTCTCTTCAGTGACTTTTTCTATTTTATTTAAAGCACCCTCACCAGAAGGCATTTCTCCAAAACCCATAATATTACCCTTACATAATTATATTTTTCATACTTCCATTTTACCACACTTCCCCTGCAATTCTAAACTCTTGCTCCAAATCTCAAAATAATCTATTCTGAACTTTCCAGGAAGCACCCTAAAAACCCAATAACAGGAGACACCGCCATGAGCGTCAACAAATACGAAACAATCGGCCACGCTTATTTAAGCGACGACCCCGAAGCAAAAAGAATTACAGCCAAATTAATAGTTCATCTGGAAGTTAGCCCAGACAAACTCAAAGCTTTCAACGAAGCTGCAAAAAAAAATCCAGCTCTCACCGAAAAATTGGCTCAATTCATAAACACTCTCGGCGGAGAAAAAACTCGTCAAGAAACCGTCAGCGACGCCGATGGGGTCCTAACAATCAAACTTCCTCTTGCATATGACCAACTAATAGCTTCTTCTTTTGAAAAATTTGAAGTCATCGAATTCCTCGGGAAAAAACACCTCTCTTGTTTAAATGAAGTGGTTTTAAAGCTTAAATCACTCGAACATACTGACAGAGAAAAAGAGATAACCTGTAAAGTGAACTCCAACGACGAACTCGAATTCACCGGTTTTCTCAGACACATCCCCCGCCCCGAACCTGGAGAACAACTTCTCCGTTGAAAAGATTTGAAACTTCAAATCCCCTCTTCTATAAAACCCCGCGAACCAAACAAGGTTCCCGGGGTTTTTCACATCTAAAAATAAAAGATGTCTTCATCATTCCCACTTATATTCTGTCATTCCCGCGAAAGCGGGAATCCAGTCATTAAAAATTCTCCCCCACCAGATCCTCCTCCTTTTCTCAATTTATTAACCAGAAAATAAAAAGGAAATATCAAAAAATATCCTCATTAGAGAAAAGAGCTTCCTCATTCTACAGAACTATTTCACCGAACCTCCTCCCTTTCCCAAAGGCCCGTCTCGCGTCGCTTGCCGAGGCGGAGAGACCGAGGAGGGTTTTTGAGTTTTTAATTTAAATTTTAAAACCTAACTCCCAAGTCTTACCTCTTAAATCTTTTTTATTGTTAATTGCCTACCCCGTTAAATTCTGCAAAACTATTTAACTGGGGTTGCTTTATTAATCAATATCCTTTATTATTAAATATTCACAAAATTGTTCGAAAATTAAATTTAAATCAAAGGAGGTTTTATAATGAACCCAAAAAGAGAAGTACTGATCGTTAAAAATCTAAAAATTGGCGACAAAATTATTAATTTTTATTCTGTAGCCTTAAAAATTGTTGACATCCTCACTTCCAATGAAGGTGAGATTGTGACTATGGTTAAATCAATTGGTCGAGAAAAGCCCAAGAAAATGGTTTTTCCAAAAACCTACGATCGAAAAATCAAATTAAATGGTTTTCAAAAACACATCCCCTCTAAAAACACGCTGGAGGATGTCGATGTCTTCAATTAAAACAATGATCAAAAAGACCCTGCACAGTAAAACTTGTGCAGGGTCTTTAAAATTTTCCCTAATCCTCACCCCGTTAGATTGCATAACACCCTTTAACTAGGGTTTACCTCTTCAAATTACAACGTACTATTTAAACTTTGTTTAAATTAGAATTAATTATATTTAACAAGGTAAATTATAAATTATAAATTTTCTTTCCTATATCATTCTCTCTCCTGCCTGCTAGTAGGCAGGTTCAAAATTGAATCGAAATTAAAAATTCAAATCTAATCAACAATATTTAAAAAGGCCCCCGAACGTATCGACGCTCAGAAGCCTTTTATTTTTTCAATAATCATCTTGCTTTTCCCTTTTTCAAGATTTTACGTCAGCTCCATTTAATCTTCCGTACAACAAAGCTTGCCACATTTCAAAAAAAACTTCTTGCAATTTTTCATACTGCCACAATAAAGTTTTTCTCAAAGAATTTTCAATGACACGTCGCTGAAATTTAAGAGGCAATTCTTTATTAATCAGAATAAAAAATCTTCGCAAAGACTCAGAATCAGAAACATTCAAATCCAATAAATCAACCTTAACCTCCATGATGCCACTACAAATCTCGGTATTCAATTGATAAAGACACAGTCGATTGCTTTTTTTACTAACAAATGGATAAACAATCAAAGTATCCTCTCTGAGAATTGCCTCCCGGCGTTCCCAATCAAAACCTTTGATTATAACCGTTTCGATTAAATCATTCCTCTCACCAGAACTAAGCTCAAACAACATAGACACCCCCTCTTTTAATTATTATTTCAAAAATACTATTCTTATTACATCTCTGGCATTTCTACTCCCGCTGGCAACAAATCTTTCAACTCATCCATACTCGGTGTTCCTTCTCCATTTTGCATTTCAAATTTTTCCCCCATTTCAACCATATCTTTCATACTTTCACCCACATCTACAAACTCAACTCCCGCCGGTTCTTCAAACAAACTGTCATCCAATTGCACTTTTTGACAATCATATTTAACCCCACTATTTTCCCAAACCTGAACTTGTTCTTCCCAAGTGTCCGAATTCTGACTTTCATCCTCCTCAAGCCCTTCTTCCATTTTCTCCATTTCTGACATACTAAATTTAACTCCTTCTTGACTTTTTTTACTCCAAGTATAAACCCAATCTCCACTCGTCAAAGAAATTCCATCCGTATTTTTCGGATCAAAATCTTCAGCATTATCCATCGAAGCATAAGGCATTCCTTCCATTCTCACTTTTCCATCCTTAGCCATCATCATCATTGTCATCCCTTCTTCCATCTCAATTTCACATTTAACCGCCTCCCCACCTTCCATCCAATTCATCAAATTTTTTTCCACTTTCATTTGTTCATTTTTTGTTTGACCACTAGAAACCTGATCTTTCACTTGATCCGTTGAATCTTGTTCACCACACCCACTAAACAACAAACAAACTGGAATAATTGCTACAACGCTTAAAAATTTTTTCATATTTTTCATAAATCTTTGATAAAGAATTAAACTCTTTATTTCATTCTAGCATAATATAATATTTTTAAAAATAATTAACCAAGAACCCCCTATTGTGGTCAAACCGCCCCCATTTGAACACAATCCCCCGAAAAATAGCCTGTCTGTCATTCCCGCGTAGGCGGGAATCCAGCCAATTTAAAATTAAATATTTTTCATACTCAATACTCTATACTTCATACTCCATACTGAATACCCCCACCGAACTTCCTCCCTTTCCCAAAGGCCCGTCTCGCCAAGGCTTGCCGAGGTGGACCCGCTTCGCCATAGCTTTAGCGAGGCGAGGAGGACTGAGGAGAATTTTTAATCTTCATTCAATTTTTATTCCAACTTTTTTCTGTATTTAAGCTAAAATAAACCAAAAGAACCCTTCGTCGATTTAGACTAGAGTTCTTTGGTCAAATTTCTAGAAACAAAAAAGAGAGACTTTCGCCTCTCTTTTTAGAATCAGTCTATCTATTCATTCCTCTTCCTTCACCCATTCCTTTTCCATAACCTGCTCCCATTCTTTCACCATTACCGCCTCGAAGACCAAGTTCGGCTCGGATAGTATTAGCTCCTTCAACATCACCAGCTAATCCCAATCGATGAGCTTCGGCAAATTGAGCAAAGTTATCTGCATTAACTACATCATTCACTCGACCCCTGCCTTCCATCAAATTTTTCCAAGCACTATAATCATTCTTTTCAAAAGCCTGAGTCATCGACTCGTGTCTTTCTTCGGAATAATTAGGCCCTTTTTGATTATAATCACCCTGATAAGCGCTCGCTGAATAGCCAGCACCTCCTAAAGCCAAAACACTCAACGCTAACATTCCTAATTGCCCGCCTCGGCTTGTAAAAACGAATTTTTTATTTAACTTTTTCATTTAATTACTTTAATTATTATTTAACAAAATTGTTTTAAAACATTTTTTATCGTCGACACTATCTATTACGATCATCTTTTAAAAAATTTGCACCAAACATTCAAAATATCTCGACATCCTTCAAAATGACTACCAGACCTTCCCCCTTTTCTAAAGGCCCGTCTCGCCAAGGCTTGCCGAGGTGGACCCGCTTCGCCATAGCTTTAGCAAGGCGAGAAGGACCGAGGAGGGTTTTTAATTTTCATTCAATTTTTCCTCTAACTTGCTTTTAAACAAAAATTGCGCTATTATCAAATCAATTAGCAGAACCTTGCTAACCATTTCAACTCTCCTAGGGTCTCAATCGAATAGCCATCCGATTGAGACCCCCAATTTTTTTCTGAATTTAAATTCAGAACAAAACAAAAGAACCCAATCGCCTATTCAGACCTGAGTTCTTTTTTAATTCCTTATTTTTTAAAAAGGAATAAAAGGTTGATTGCATTCATTACAAAAAACAACCTTTTCAAATCCTTCAGAAGTTTTTAAATCAAAAACCAATCTTTGATTCTTATAATCACAATACGGACAAGTTTGATCTAAATCTGAACTTATCAACAAACTTTCAGCTAAAACATCCTCACCTTCTTGAGAAAAAAATATCTTAGATCCACATTTTTTACATTGTAAAAGTATGATCAAAGAATTTCCAATTTTTACTTCTATTTTATCGGCGTCCTCAAGACTAGCATTACAAGCGGAAAGCTTTAAATCATTCATATCAAAAATAAGTATCGGACAAGTTTTTGGAAAAAAATTTTGGATTAAAGATATACTAAAACAACATTCTCTCATCAATTCTTTCATTTTAATTATCCTCCAAAAAAATTATTGAAATATTTTAAATTTTAAAAAATATTTTAATGTACTGATTTTAAATCTTAGTTTAATTAAAAATAAAAATCAATAAATTATCCTCATTTAAAAACAAATATTTAAATTATTTTTTATTTTTTATTTTAAAAACCACGTTTAAAAGGCCTCAGAAAATAATTTTTCCAAAGCCTTTTCTTTTTACAATTATCATTTTAAAACTCCTAGAGATTGAGAAAATAATCCAGATGACCCCCTAGAAATAAGTTCCAAGGTCCAACCTTAAATTTCTTTACCGCCAGTTCATACTGACGCGATAAGGTTTTTCGTAAAGATCCATTAGAATTTACTTTCATCCCCAAAGCCAGAGGCTGTTCTTTGTTGATAATTTCCAAAAAATCGCTCAACTGTTTCTCGTTAGAAACATCAAGAGCCAATAATTTGGTATCAATTTCAACCACATTCTCGCAGTCTCTTTGTTGAACAAGCACTAGCCGATTTGCCTTTTTATCAATTACGACTTGCATTAACAAGCCATCATCTCGGACTTGATAATCTACAAGTTCCCATCTGGAATCTGCCCGCCCAAGCTCTAACCTCAATTTAAGCCGATCCGAAAAACTCAAAAGTTTTATCATCCTCCTCTTCTCCTCTTTTTATTTTTCGATTAATAATTAAAATAATAATTACATCTTATCAATAATTCCAACTTTCGAAGCAACCGCCTTATCTCTCAAAGCTAAATATTCTTGACTTTCAGACAATTTTCCCTGTTCAATTTCTTGAATATATTGCCAAACCAATTCATCTCTCTCGGCTCCATCGTTTCCAGATTGTTTAATCAATTCCGCAATTTTAGTTTTGCTAATTTCATAAGCTCCTTTCTTTAAATATCCCGTTAAAAAATCATAATGCTCCGCCGCTTCTTGATTAATAATTTTTCCTTCCAAATTAAATCCTTTTTGATATTTTTCCATCAAAAGCGGAATTCTTGTTTTGGCTTTATTAATAGAGGCTCTTTTATCAGCCAACATCAACCAAATCGTATTAAATTCTTTGAAAACTTTATCCTTTTGAATCCATTCGCCTCCTTTTTCATTTTTTGCTAAATCTCGAAAAACACTCAACGCTTCAGAAAAACTAGCCTTCCCAAAATCCAAATTAGGCTTCAAGCCATATTTTGCCAAATTAGAAATATCCACCGCTTCAGAAAAATTCTTTTGTAGCGTTTTCATTTTAAATTCCGCCTCGCCTGAATCCCCAAACAAATAAGCAAACTCGTCTCCACCGTACCGATGCGCATTCTTTTTTGTTTTTCGATCTTCAGCCACTAATTCTCCTATTTTTTCAAGCAAATTATCCCCCGAAGTATGTCCATCTCGATTGGCCACATTAAGATAAGAAACATCCGCTTCCACTGCTGATAACTCAATTTTTTCCAAACCTTTATTTTCATCCATCAAAAATTTAAACCACTGTTCATCATCAAAATCCTTAATTTCTGGTCCTAAAATTTTAGCCAGTTCCTTAGGAATTGTTTCCGAAAAGAAATAAGACCTAATTTTCAAATTAGTAGTAGTATCAATTTTTGCCAAACGTAATTCTAAAACTTTTTCTTTCAACACCTGTCTAAATTTAGAAAGCATTTTCCGAGCTTCCCGATTTTCTTCGATTTCTTCTTTAAAGTCTGCGTGAATAACATTCGATTCCTTAAATTCTTCCACTCGTTGCTCTAGCAACTTTTTATAATCTTCTGGATCCAATTTATCCTTCAAAAAGCCAATCTCTTCTTCAATCTCTTCTATTAATAGTTCATCCTCATTTTTTGCATCAGGAATCTCAACCAATTTTTTCGGCTCTTCTTTCTTATATTGATTTATTCCTCCCCAACTTTCTTTCATTTTTTTGTTTTTACTCAAATATTATCTTTATATTACCATAAAAATATTTTTAAAACAAAATTTCCCCGGGGTTCAACATCTTTGTCATTCTCGCGAATACGAAAATCCAATCCATCAAAAATCACTCTCCCTCAATTACAAACCTGCTCGCCAAACCTCCTCCCTCTCCCAAAGGCCCGCTTCGCCATAGCTTTAGCGAGACAAGGAAGACCGAGAAGGGTTTTTAATTCCCTGAATAACTTAGATCCGTCATTCCCTCTCACACCTTCTACAATTCCCATGAAGACTCGCCTCGCCGTAGCTTCAGCAAAAGCGGACGGGAACCCAGCTATTAAAAAATTCAAAATTCAAAATTTTATACTCTATACTTCATACCAAATACTCCATATTAAATACTCTCTACTAAACCGATTTGACAACTCCTCCTCTTTTTGTTTTAATTAAGCTAGTTTCATTGACAATTACTTCAACCTTTTAATCCCTGAAGTCTGGAGAGCTTCAATTTTTTCAATGTTTTGTTAACTTTTTTCAAAGGAGGTAAGACGTATGAAAAAACTTTTTGACCTAAAAAGCTTGGCAATAATTTTTTGCCTGGCCGTTTTAACAATGACCTTTTCTCTGACTACAGAGATTATGGTTGCCGACAACAGCCCCAACATGGTGGGGATTACCAACATTTCAACCCATTCTGAAATTTCTGCCAAGGGGGCTTATTTTCCCGCCGAAATTGTATCTGGCATTTTCGAAAATAGAGGTTCTTTAAGTGTCGCCACTTCTTCCCTGATTGGCAACGTAAACGACTCAATCGAAAAAACTGCCCTAAAAACAACGATTCTCATGGCAAAAAACACTGGATATGAGGTACCCGCACCCACCGACATTGTAATTGGCGGTTATCTGTCAACTGTCCTCAAAGCAGAAGCAATCCCATCCGACCTTGTCGATTACAATGGTCTGGGTAGACACTTATTGATTACATGACAAAACTCTCCGTCAACGACGAAGACCCCATAAAAAAATCCCTGGAATCTAATTTTTTCCAGGGGTTTTTTACGTCTAAAAACACTTCTGTCATTCCTGCGGAGGCGGGAATCCAGCCGTTTAAAAACCTACCGGCCGGTAAGCGAATTATAAATTAGATCATTGAAAATTGATTGCCCGTCTCGCGTCGCTTGCCGAGGCGGAAAAATTGTAAATTGATTTATTGAAAATTTAGTTAGCCTTCTCTAGCGCAACCACTTCCCTCCAAACCCTCTGCCCTTTCCTCCCATAAATAATCGTCTTTCTATTAGTTCGTTTAACTTCCATTCCAACTGGGATTTGATTAACAATCTTAAATCCCTTAATTTCGGGATTAATCGCGCCTTCTTTAATTCCTTTGAAGAAAGGCCAAATCATCACCACTCGCCCATCATCTTTCAAAATTTTTCTAAATTCTTCAATTACTTTTGTATATAAAATTTCTAAATCTTTTTTAACTTTTTCGATATCTTGCACTTTTTCCTGAGGTCCCAGATATGGCTCCGTCACAACCACGTCAATTGAATTAAAGGAATTACCCGTTTGGAAAATTTCTTCGTCAAAACCTCCGCCACTCACTCTATTTACAGACTCAGTAAACTTCGTTCTTTGCTCAGTTTTTCCTCGAACTTTTCTCAAACGATTAATCCCCCCAGACTTAATAACATCTAATAACTCAGTCGCACTACCTTTTTTTAACTCAAAATCATTTTTCTTAGATAAATGAAATTTTTCTTGAACCCATTCTAAATTCTTTTGACTATTTTTAACCGCTTTTTCAGAAATATCGGAACCAATTATTTTTTTCACTCCCAATAACATTGCTTCCATTAAAATCGTCCCTGAACCGCAGAAAGGGTCTAACAAAATTTGATTAGTTTTACCTTGCAAACCGATATTAAGCATTATCTGAGCCAATTTTGGAGGAATCATACCCGAATGACTGTCTCGAGCCGGTCGATTATAATCCCTAAAAGACAATCCTTCAAAATCCTGAACCGCTTTAGTAATTCCTAAATATTTTTTGCCATCGTTGAAAACGATTACAAATTCTTTCCCTGCGTCAGTTAATTTATTTTTAGCCACCACTACACTGGAAAGATTATCTCCTTTGCTAACAATCCAGCGACAAGAAATTTCACGAGCTTTCAATTCTCGTTTGACATCCATTGCTGTTTTTTTCAAATCAAGCTCTCGTCCTCCATAAAAAGAAAAACCGAATTTAAATTTCCCAATGAATTCTTCCGGCAAGTATTTCTTCACCACTCCCAACAACTCTCCGGAAGTCGAACTTCCGGAAGAAATTTCTTCGGCTAATTCCACAATCTTGATTGTCCCTCCTATTTTTTTAATAACTTTTTGTTCGTCCAAGGCTTCAGAAAATTCCACCTTCAAAACTTCCTTATTAATTAAAGAATATTTTTTGGGCTGAAATTTATTCAAAATTTCCGCCACCGATAAAGCCGAATTATTTCCTAATATGAAAAAATAAGTCATTGATAATCGATTAGTTAATTAAAAACTATTTAATAAATTCACCTTTAAAATTCTATCACTATAAAACCCAAAACCCAAATCAAAAATTTGGGTTTCAAATAAAAATTCTATAAATGCAAAATACATTTTAAACTTAAATGTTTGAGTGCATTTTGAGGAAAATTCGAGTAGCGTATGAGATGTACTGACTGGTACATCGAAAAGCAACGGAGGATTTGACAAAAAAATGGGCCAAACAGTTAAGTTTAGGTTAGTAAACTTTTATAATGTGAGAAACATTCCCCCAATCATTATCCCAATACCGAACCCCCCCATCAATTTTTAAACTTCGGTTCCACTGATCAGCCCCAAATGAAGATTGCAACACTCGAACAATTCCGTATTGATCATTTTGATAAAATTTGTTTTTTCGATTCAAACTAATCAAGCCTTCTTTTCCCTCAGCTCGAACTTCCAAGCCACTTTTATCATTATCCCTAAAAGTATTATTCTTTATATACAACTCACTTTTATCAATAGTCAATCGAAGTCCAACTCCATCGTTGTTCTTAACTCGATTGCCTTCAAACACTCCTTCGGAACCCTTTTCAAATTCCACCCCGTCTTTATCATTATCATAAATTTCATTATTTTTGACAGAAAATTTTCTTTGTTCCATATAGATTCCATCCCATCCATTATAAGCAATTATGCTATTATAAATTTCTAACTTTTCATCATTTCGAGTATCAGCTGCTTCCGCGAAAATCCCGTCATCATCATTATCGATAATTCTACAATCACTAATATAGGCTTTCGCTCCGCCTTTAACTTTAACTCCATACTGACCGTCTTTCAAAGTCAAATTATGAATTTCTGTATTGTCATACATTTTTATTACTGGATCATCATCGTCATCCGCTTTTATCTTTACTTTATCTCGATCACTTCCATGCAATTCTACGCCCTTCCAAAGCTTTAGGTTTTCTTCATACTCGCCTTTTCGAACATAAACATCCTTATGATCATCCTTAGCTTCATCAATTCCATCTTGAATTTTCTTAAAAGGATGCGAAGAACTACCATCTTCTGTTCCAGAGGCGTCCTCATCGACATACACAAAATTAGAACTAGCCCCAACGCCAAAAGTCATCCAGCCAGCCACAACTGCAATAACCACTAATAAACTCAATAAAAATTTAAAACTAACTATCTTCATAAAATATTGATTAATTTTAGAATTCCAGAAACTATTTTTAATCACAGTTTCGTTACGAAATTTATCAGTTTTGAGATAAATTCTTAAAATAATTTTTGAAGCACTAACCATAGTTAATGTAATAAAATTTTTGAAGAATCAGAGTTTGCTTTTTATTATTATTTCGTTACTATATTTTATAATTTTTAAATTAAATTCTTTAAATAATTTTTGAAGCACTAACTTGTGTTAATGTGATAAAATTTTTAAATAATTTAATTAAAAATTTAAAATTTAGTAGAAATAATGATAGAGAGCAAACTCTTAAGCCAAAACTGGAAAATTGTAGTAGAAAAGGTGATTATAGATAGTCCCTTATATTACCAGAGAAACCCAAAAAAAGTCAATAGAAAAACAGCCTAACAACCTGCTAGCACTGTTCTTTTTAAAATTTATATTTTATTATTTTTTTTTAATTAAAACCCATTTATAAAAAATTCCCAAAAAACCAGCCGAACCCAACGTCCAAAACAACCAAGCCCAACCATCTCGCTGTTCTTGACTTCCAGCCACACCGACTCCGTTTTCCTCGCTTTCTCCTTCTCCTACGACCACTTCCCTTTCCTTCGAAGTTTGTTCTCCTTCAACTATCGGAGGTTCTCCTGTCACCACTCGACCCTGATTAGCCAAAATCTGAACCTCCGTTTCTGCTTCAACCTCAATCGCATCTATTCTAAATTCAAGATCAAAAACCGACTCCAACCCCTGATATTCATTACCAGCTTCTTTGTCAAAAACTATTTTAATTCGATATTCTTTTCCTTTCTCCTTGCTTAGCCGATCCACAAAAAGCTTTGTTCCATCGGCTTCCTCAACGTCATATCGGTCTCCAGCTCCTCCGATTCGATAACTTCCATCCGTTACCCGAATCACATAAAATTTCAATTTTTCCGCCAGTTTCTTTTTCCCTGATTTTAAATCTACAGTAAAAAACAAATTAACATCATAATCACTACTGTCATTTTCTACTCGAATTGTTTTGGATTCCTCCCAGCCTGGCGCAATATTACTATAATCAAAAATCTTACTTCCGCTAATATTAGTCCCCACTGGAAATTCCACATCAATTTTATCCGCCGCTCTAGCCACATTCAGACTAAACAAAAGATTTACGGCTAAAATAGCCGTTAAAAATCCCACTGATTTTATAATTTTTTTGATGCTCATTTCGATATACTATTTAATTTAAAATTGAATATTACAACATTGAAAGTTGAATGGATGTTGAATATTGATTATTGAATATTTCTAAAGCCCTTCTTAATCTTCTTCGTCGTCAACTGGTTTTTCATCTTTTTTTTCACTGTCTTCTTCCTTCAATTCTTCTTCTTTTTCGTCATCATTAGCTTCTTCTTCAACTAAAAGTTCTTCCGGCTCTTCTAAATCCTCGTTTTCATCTCCAACTTCTTCCGCTATCTCATTACTGTCTGTTTCTTCTTCAACCTCTTCCTCGCCCTCCACAACTTCAGCGTCAGCAAATTCTTCTAACCCAACTTCCTCCTCAATTGGTTCGCCCGCCTGAAATCCCTCCTCCTCCATCAATGACTCCTCAGGAGCTTCATCATCTGCCCCATCAGTCAACTCTGACTGAGGTTCATTGTTAATTATTTCTTGTTCATTATTAACTGCTATTTCTTCATTACTAATTGCTGTTTGTTCATTACTAATTGCTGTTTGTTCATTATTAACTGCTATTTGTTCATTGTTAATTGCTGTTTCTTCATTGTTAATTGCTGTTTGTTCATTGTTAATTGCTGTTTCTTCATTACTAATTGCTGTTTGTTCATTACTAATTGCTGTTTGTTCATTATTAACTGCTATTTCCTGTTCATTATTAACTATTTCTTGTTCATTGTTAATTGCTGTTTGTTCATTGTTAATTGCTGTTTGTTCATTGTTAATTGCTATCTCCGACTGCAAAAGTCCAATCGCCATCATAAAATCCTCCTCACAAACCGGCTTCCCATCTTCAAAGCAAACCTCCCCATAATATTTCAATAACTCTCGAGTGCTATTTTCATCATCGTTCGCTTTCCCCGGAGTTGGAATTGGATCAATCCAATTATCAAACCCATCCGGATATCGAATAAAAGATTTACCTATTGGAACATCTGATTTACCGTTCCCATTAAAATCATTAACGTTAAAACCCAATAAAGTTGCAGTAAGATCATCAAAATCAGAGCCATCATAACCATGAAAATCGACCAGGACTCCTCCTGATTCGATCTCTCCATTATACAATTTTAATTCTTCTTCGCCTTCATTATTTAACTCAAAATGCCAATCTTTATTTCTATAAATCACTAAATATCCCTTAGCAGGAACTATCGTTTCGCCTGAATCCCCTGTATCTCCATCGTTGTCAGAATTCTCCTCGCCAATCAAAATACCGCTATCATCAGCATCATATAGATACCAACCGGCTACATCAAAATCAACATCACCCTTGTTATACAGTTCTACCCATTCACCTCCTGGCATCAAAGCCCTATCATCACCCACTGGATTTGGCACAAACTCATTCAACACCACAAAATCTTCCGCTTTATTACTAACTTCAACTTCAATCCAGTCGAAAGACCCAGCGTCCTTATTATCCGCTTCATCCCGAGCCTCTAATTTAATTTCATAAATTCCATCCGAAAAATTAGTTGTATCCCAACTATAAAGATTTTTGCTAATAAGAGAGTTGTTTTCATTTACCACTCCCGGCCCAGCCACTGTGTGACCATTTGAATCCTGAATAACTAACCAGTAGTGATGTGGATTATTATCAATGACCGAACCTTCTATAACTACTTTCCCTGAAACTTTATCGTCATCTTCTAGCTTTTCAATTTCAACCACCGGTGCAGTTCTATCATACACAACCGAACAACCTTCACTCCAACCAGAAATCAAATCGGAATTACCGTCACCATTAGTGTCCACCAAGGCTCTCACTCGATTATGCCACAACCCTTCAGTTCCAGCGGAACTTCCAAAAGTCCTAAAATTTGAATAAGAGGTGTTCCACACCTCATGTCCTTGCCAATCACCTTCGTTGTTGAGATTTTTCCCGGGTCGCAACCATTGTTTTTCATATTCAACATCAAACTCATGATAATCCACATCTTCCCATAAAAAAGAAATTCTTCCGTCTCCCTCTGTCGGGAAATCTCCATTAGTAATTCCTCCGCAAGCAATATCAACCGGAAGTTCAAAGTGAGAATCAGATTCAGAACGAACATTCCAGCCTAAAACCTCCGGAACCTCAGGCAACACCCAATAACCAGTTGAAAAAGTATTCCCAGTCACAGAAACATTATCGGTAAAAAAAGAACTAGTCTTTTCAATTTGACTCATCCCCAAAAAGAAAACCATCCCCAAACCCAAAACGCTCAGCTTTCTAACTGATTTCCAAATCCGCTTAGTAATGATTGATCGATACCGCTTCTTCATTTCCGTCTTTATTGAATAATTTACCCTTCCAGTTTTAACATTTGACCTTAATTTAAAATAATTTACCCGTCTCTCAAAAACAGAAATATTGGTTATTGAATATTGATTATTAAATGAATATTGGTTATTGAATATTGAATGAATGTTGATTATTGGTTATTGAATATTCCTAAGACTCTTCTCCCTTAGTATCCTCTTTTTTAATATCATCATTTTCCAATTTACCTACTTCGCGTTTTTTTCTTCTCTTCCGATAATCCAATTTCTTCTTAATTTCTTTTTTAATCTTTCGCAACTCCTCATAAATCAAAATTGTTGCAGGAATAATAATTATCAAAATGAAACCCTGCGAAGTCTTAGAAAAACTAACCAAATAACCCAAATACGGAATAGTTAGATAAAATTTTCCTACAATTTCTTCCGGCAAAACCTCTTCTCGGTCTTCACCATCATTAGCATCTCCCTTAGTGAAAAATTTTCCATCTGCTTCCCTGACAATTCGATGCGTAATGGTTGTTTTTGAATTTTTAGTTTTTCGAGTAACAATATCATCCACTTGATAACGCTCCACGACTCGAGTGAAAATCACGCTCCCGGTGTGAATCTTCGGCTCCATCGATCCCGACTGAACCGTAAAAAGTTTATACTTTTCCGAGGGATTAACCGTCGAAAAAATAACCAACGCTCCAATCAAAAGCAAAACCACTAAAATCAAATTAATCACCGTCTTATAAATTTTTCTCAACATGTTTATTATCTTTCATTAAAAATATTTCTGAATCTTTCCTCCTCGCTCCACTCACCCCACCTCGACTACTCAGTAGCCGAGTCCCGGGGTGAAAAAAGATTGGAATCTTTATTTTTCTTGCATAAGACCAAACAATGCGTCAATAGTAACATTGTCACCCTGTGCGTCATTTCCAGTAGAAGCAGGAAGAGTCCACTCAATTTTTACGCTTGCAATTCCAGTCTCACTTTCGATAAGACCTAAATTATAAGCTTGAGTAAATTCATCAACTGTTCCATGAAGATTCGTATCATCCCAACCTCCATCGTTCTTAGCATCAAAATATACATGAAATTCTAAAGCGCCAGCAAGATCACTCCAATTTGATGTTCTATTCATGTCAAAAGTCACTTCACTGTCAATTGAACCAACATTTTTAATATCAATGATCTGTGAATCAGTGTCGCCAGGGGCTAGATTTGTAATTCCATGTGTATTAGCAAAACCATCATGCCACCATTGTATTGTACTGTCTGGATTAGAATCTATTTTTAAATCTACAGTCCCAGCGGTAAAGCTGTTTCCAGTAATAGTTTCTTCATCTGAGAAATACGCAAAAGTCGCTCCTCCTGCAATAGCTCCCACGGCCACGATGGCCGCCAAACTTTTTAAAATTGTTTTCATAATTTTTATTTATTAGTTATTTTTATTAACGAACTGTCTCACGACAATCCCTTTCCATTTTTCAGGTTTTCGGGAAAATCCCCTTGAGCTACCTGCAAACTCTCGACCTTTGTTGTGGGTTTGTCTCTAGTCACGATTTCTTAACGAAATTTAGAAGTTTTGAGATAAATTTTTTTAAAATTTTTGAGGTATTAACCGTGGTTAAGCTGAAAAAATTTTTAAAGAATTTAGCCAAAAATAGAAAATTGCAGTAGAAATAGTGACTAGAAACAAACCCTTGTTATTTTCCTTCCCCTCCCCCTTTTTTAAAGGGGGACCGAGGGGGTTTTCTCATTCATTTCAAAATTCATTAAATCATTCAGCCTTGAATCAAAATTATCCATACAGGGTCAGTCTTAAATTTCTACCATTCCCACAAAAACCTGCCGATAGGCAAACAATCAGTCCTCCCCCTTTTTTAAAGGGGGACCGAGGGGGTTTTCTCCTTCATTTCAAAATTCATTAAATCATTCAACCTTGAATCAAAATTTAAAATTCTTTACGCTATACACCAAATACTATATACTCAATACTACCTACTAAATACTCATCAATACTAAATACTAAAATAAATGTCACCAAAAAACAAAACCCACACCCTAATTCTATCCGACTTCCATCTCGGCTCAAAAGTCAGCGATAGTAAAAAAATTATTGCTTTTTTAAAAACGTTTGAATTCAAAAAATTAATTATTTTAGGCGATATTTTCGAAGATCTCAATTTCAAGCGTCTGAAAACTACCGACTGGGAACTAATCTCTCTCATTGGTCATCGAGCAAAAAAATGTAAGGTAATTTGGGTAGAGGGAAATCACGACAAAGGATTGGCCAAAATTTTCGCCAGTCTAACCGGAGCTCGAGTTTACAAACTCTACAAATGGAAATACGAAAACAAAAAATTCATGGCCATTCATGGTCATCAATTTGATAGTTTTTTAGTAGAAAACGCCCTTATTAGTTTCTTAGCCAATCAAGTCTACAATTTTATTCAACTGATAGACTTCAAAGACAAAAGAATCAGTCGTTCCGTCAAAAGAAAAAGCAAGGGTTGGTTGCGTCTTTCCGAAAAAGTTGCCGGAAGAGCCCTGCTTTTTGCAAAATTGAACGGAATCGATTGCATTTTTTGTGGTCACACCCACAAATCCAATCAGGCCAAATCAGGCCAAATCGATTACTATAATTGTGGCTGCTGGACAGACATTCCCGCCACCTATATCACTCTAGATAAAAAAAGTATTAAAATTCACAAATATTTATAATGCTGATTTCAATAAAAAAATCCCTAGACGTTAATGTCTGAGGATTTTTTTATTAGATTATTTCTAATCACACTTTTTAAATTATTTTCTCTCCATCAAGATAAATTCAATGTTGGCCGGTTTTACAAAAAGACTTTCATCCATTGTCCATTCTTCGCAATTCCAAGCATAAGTTTTATTATAATCAATCACTCCCAATTCCTGAGCTTTCTCAACTGACATTTTTACTCCTTGCGTAATAATTGAACTCCATTGATAAATCATTTCGCCATCATTTAAAAGGTAGACCATATTTTCTCGAGAATTTTCTTCAATTGCTATTTCTTGCTTAAATTTTTCTCCGGCAATATACATAATAATTTCAGCAACCCCACCCGTCGCATCTTCATCTTCGTTGTCTATATCGGCTTCTTCAATTACTTCCGCTTTTTCAATTCGCCAACTACATTTAAGATTTGCATTTTTACCCAGCAAATCTTGAATTGATGTTGTTTCAACTTTTAATTCAGAGGAAAGTTTTTCTGTTTGGACTAAATTATCATCATTAACTTTCAAACTAGAATCAACACTTTCTTGTCGTTCTTTTTTGATTTCTTCTTCGGATTCAGGTGTCATTTCAATTTCATTTTTTAAACATCCCGAAAAAAAACCTACCATCAAAACCAATCCCACCAACCCAAATAGTTTAATTTTCATTGATTTTTTTAATTGTTTACCTTAATAATAGCTTTTCTAAAAAAATATGCAAATGAAAAAAGGCATTGTTTGTTTCAAACAACGCCTTTATTTTTTATTTTCCAACCCAAGAACAAACACCCATAACCGCTTTCACTCCTCCGTGAGTTAGTTCGTCCGGCGTAGCCGTATACAAACAATCTAAAGGAGTCCCATCGTTTTTATAAAAAACAACATAACGAACATACAAGTCTTCTTCTCGAACCTCGCCTTCAGAACCAAAAAATTGAAAAGGTTGTTCTTGTTGTTCAATTTTTTTTTGCAAGATTACTCCGAAATTACTTGACTGACACCTTTCAAGATGTTTCGATAAACTGACCACTCCTTTCATAGCGTTGCTATTGACATCTTTGACTAACCAGTCTTCTTCTGAAAAATTAGTCAGGTCAGTTCTTCTTGAAACAAAATGGGCTTCTGGAAGATACTCCTTTAGACTCTTTACATTGCAACCATTTTCAGTTAATAGTTCTTCAGTCTCCGAGTTCCAAGCCAAGGGCAAAATGTTTTTACTTCCCAAACTGTCTTTCGGCGGAACCAAAACCTTCAAATCCCCTGCCAGCATCATCTCGACCAGCTCTGCTTGAAATCCATTTTCTAATCGCTCATGAATATCAAGGACCGTCTTACCTTTAAAATCGACAGGTCGAACATCTCTTTCTCGATGAAAATCCAAAGTTTCGATAATCTCTGAAACCGCTTTCCACTCTCCTTCATGAAAACGATCTCTGAAAGGCACTATAACTGACAAAGGCTTGTGATTTAAAACTTCGGTGGTTCCAACAAACTGCTGGTTTTGATTCTCCAAAAAAGATTCCAGTTTTTGTAAAATCACTCCGTAGCCCAGCCCGTGAGTATTAACCGAGTCAATTTCAACAATATAAAATCTCCCGTCCTTCCCCTTAACTAAATCAACTTTGAGAGTTTCAGGAAAACTTCCATTAACAGCTCGCTGATGTCTTCTTCTGTTTTTAGGAATTCCAATCTGAGCAGTTCTCCGAAAAAAAGCCATCCCTCCGCTATTAATGTTTTTAGCGACCGCTTTTTGCATTAAACAATCACTGGCCTTAATAAGGCTAGCAATTTCAATCCCAATTTCAGAAATACTTTCAACTTCAGAATCATTGATTGAATGATTAGAAGCCGGCAGAAAAAATCTTCTCCTGGGATCATTCCATAAACCAATTTCTTCCAAAAAATTCACCATCGCGTCTCTTCTTGTTGCTGTTTCCATCGTTCCTCCTTGTTTTTTACAAACTAAGTTTTAAAAGTTCTTTTAAACCATATATACAAAAATTTGGTTTCTCTTTTTTGATTTCTGGTTCTTCTGTCGAATATTTTCCCTTTTTGAGCCAAACAGTTTTGAATCCAGTCTGGTTCCCCAATCTAATTTCACTTTTAATTCTGTCACCTACTACCAGAATATCTTCTTTTGCTAAATTAAATTGATTAAAAATTTTAATCAGATCTTCTTGCTTTTTCTTGTCAACTAAAACAATTTGATTAAAATATTTTTTTAAATTTAATTTTTCTAAATTTTTTTCTCGGTTAGCATCTCCTTCTCGACTAGTGTATAAAATTAGAATATTTTTAGTTTTTAATTTTTCTAGAACCAAAACAGCATCTTCCAAAAATTCTAGTTTTTCCGGATCATAAACGGTTCTTAAAAAATCAAAGATTATTATTTTGTTAGCAATCATCTTAAGTTTGTTAAATAAAAAAATCGACCTTCACTAGAGGGCCGATTTTTGTAGTAAATATCAATCAAATCAATTCACAACAAAAACCGGCTTTCTAAATAAGAAATACCAAAAATAGAAATATAGATTTTTAAAATAATTATTCATAAATTTCAGTAAAAATTTAGATTTTAAAAACAAAAAAACTGGCTTATTCGCCAGTCATTGCTTCTTTGTTGAATTTTTTTATCTATTTGATCCAACATCACAAAGACTGGCCTTTCTAAAGAAATACCAGAAACTAAAAAATAGATTAAAACTTTGTGATAAATTTTTCATAATAAAACTAGTTTAACAGCTTTTTGTTTTTTGTCAAAATTTGAAGGGATTGACTCGATAAGCCAATCCCTTTTAAAAAATTTAATTGCGAAAATTGATTTTCACCTACTGACCACAGAGGTAATCCCTACGCAATCTAAACCGTCCTTAGAAGAAAAAGGTTTTTTTTCTTTTCTCTCCAAGTCAGACTTTTTGTTTGCTCTTCTAAGATTTTTCCCTAAAGACTTTCCACTCTTTCTTATTTCTTTCTGAACTTTCGCCATCCCATTTCTCCTTTTTGAGGTTTTGATTTCAAGATTTTTCTTAAAACCATTATTAAAAAACAAAAAAACCGATCGGCCGATCGGTTTTCATTTCTGGGAATTTTTTAACTTGAAAATTCACATAAATCAAAATCGATCCTTTTTCCCGGGACCAGCAACAATCGAGTAATCCAATTGATTTTGATTTGATTTATAATTTTCATAATAAAATTATTCTAGTCTATTTTTATTTAAGTGTCAAAATTGTCTCAATTAACAATGAATAATTAGTAATCTTACTTTTTATCGGTATTGTCCTTTCCCTCTTTAATTCACCCGGTTGTTTTCAAAATAGAAAAAGTTAACCTGGAAATCTCATCACAATCTACCGCTAAAGACTCAAAAGATTTTTTATTTAAGTAATCTGTTTCAAACAACAATTTCAACCAATAGTTAGTTTCTCGAGATTCTTTATAGGCGATAGAAATTTTTGATGAAAAATCTGATTTAGAGATAGCCCCATTGGCCTCCTCTATATTAGCACCAATCGAAGTTCCACTTCGTAAAATCTGTTTGGCTAAAACAAATTCTTTTTTCTTTTTGCAAAGAAACTTATATAAATTAACAATTCTAATTGCAAAAGAAAAAGACTTGTCCAACAAAATATTATCGCCATCTCTACCAACCATTCTTAACTATAAATTACTTATTGTTTATTACTAACTACTAATTGTTAATTGCTATCACCAGCTTCCTCCGCCTCCTCCGCCTCCTCCGCCGCCAGAAGATCCACCACCGCCAGATGATGATGAAGATGGAGAAACTGAAGCCGCCCGAGCAGCTGAAGCAAATCCGCTATCAATAGAACTGGCAAATAAAATCGGACTAAAAGAATTTATCGAACTAGAATGATACCAACTTGGTTGTTGTTTCGCTATTCCTTCAAAAGCTTTAGCCCATTTTTTAACATTTCCGAACACCATGGCATAGGGCAAATTTTTTTCAAAAATATTTTCTTGAGCATTAAACTCAGCTCGATGTTTTTCAGCTATATCAATGTAGTGTTTATATCCCTTGGCTCGCCAAAAAACCTCAGCTCCTTTGGGTGTTTTTTTAGACATAAAAACTCCGAAACCAAACATAATCGGCACTGACAAAATAATGCCCAAAACCAAATCCAGCCTATCAAAAATTCCTCCAAAAATGAACATTCCGAATCCAACTAAAATTGCTACAATAATATATAAAGCTTTTTTATTGTAAAAGGATTTTTCAAAATATTTCTCAGTGTCAAATCGCTTTTTTATTTTTCCGCTAGCAACACTTATGTTTTTATAAAAACTATTTTTCTTGTCCGACAATTTTATTTTTCCTAATTTTTTAGAACCAAATAATCCCTTTAACAATTCTTTCTCATGCCCAGTCAAATCGCTTGCCGTTCCCCAATCTTTTTTATTTTCCAATTCGTAATCAAAACTAGCTTTCTTTTTGCCAAAACTCTTAACTACTCTCCAGGCAAAAATCAAAAATATTGGCGTTATCATCAAAGCACTAATCCAATCAAAGTGTTGAGCAGCATAAAAAGTAGCAAAAACGCTCAATACGATCACCAGAAAAAAAATCCTAGAAATAACTCCAGCCGCTTTCGTCACTTTGCTCTCAGTTTTTTTAATTTCATAAATATCTAAATAACCTTTAACCGCCAAATTAATAATATCAGCCGTGACGAACTTGGTTGAATACTTTTCTTTCATTAAATAGCCTACTTCCCCTGGCGTTAAATTATCTGGAGCTTCGTAATGAGCAATAATAGTTTTATTCAAATCAATTTCTCTTCCTTTGACTCTCCACAGAGAAAACATTCCAATAAAAACAATTATTGGTAAACTGAATCCCCAATTATCAGCTAAGAACAATAAGAAGTATTGCCATCGAGTTGGCTCCTGTACTGCTCCTTTGGGAAGCCAAACAGCCACCGTCAAACCTTCGTATCTCTGCAAAACCCTAGTCGCATCAAATACGACTTCCCCGGAAGATTTTTCATTCACCAAACAATCTTTATCCTTAGAACCAAACCTTCCCGTAAAACAAACTCCACTCCCTGAAATGAAATCCACTCCATCTTTAAATCGAACCACACTAGAAGCATTATAGATTTCAGTCGGCCAACCAGTTCCGATTGGATTCCAAAATATTTCATCGTGATCTTCAAAATAGCGCATTCCTTTTTCAATTTCATAGTCAATCACATAGCGTTGCTCACCAATTATTTCTAAATTTGGATCACCTATTTTCAAAATTTTGTCCCCTCCTGAACTACTAACTTGATATTCAATTTTATTTCCCTGACCATCTTCAACTGCCAAAACTTCCAATTTCATATTATATTCAAAACCTCGGTCGTCTTTATACTCAACCGGAACGTTTCGAAAAACTCCATGCCGTTTCTCAGAAAAATAGACGTCAATGACTTCTTTGACTTCCAAGGTAGCATTTTTTTTGACCAAAATATCCACTTCAAAATTAGTAATTGTGAAAGCCCCTCGATTTTCAATCGCCTTAGTTTTTTGGACCAATCCACTTAAACCGACAACCAGAAACATTACCAATAAAAGTTTCCTGAACATTTTTTTATTTTTATTAAATTATCTGTTTTTATCTTTATTTTATTCTACCTTTTTAAAAAATTTAATTCAAATTTAAAATTAAAATAAAAACTCAACGTTTTCGTTGAGCTGGGTTTGCTTTTTTGGAATAAAAATAAAATTAGCTTGATCTTCGTCGGATAATAATAAGCTCACTAATAATTTGAATTTTTTGATTAAACTCTCGCATTTATTTAAAATAGTAATTTTAGATAGGAGGGGGAAATAGAGAAAATTGACTCATTCTCCCCCTTGAATTTTTTACTGAATATGTTATTGCCTCTTGATCAAACACATTTCAGCATTCGGTATTGTTTGATTCATTAAAGTACAAATTCTGGTTTCCAGCTTTTCTACGTTTGAACATCCAGAATCTATTTTCTCAGAAAGAACTCCGATTTCAACTTGAGCACCTCTGATTACTTCTTCTAAATAAACCGGATTTTTTCTTTTAAACTCTTTTCTTCTTTTTTTCATCCACCCCTCCCGTTGTAAGATTACTCCAAAAAACTAAAGATTTTACTACAAAAACATTCCAGCTTTAACTGGAATTTTTTATTTATTTGTTGATTTAAAAATTTCCAGCTAAAAATATTATTGAAACATCCTAATAAAAATAAACCTATTAATAGTGTTCAACGATATTTTCATAAAAACCTTCAATTTTTATACCACCAATATTATACTCTCACTAGCCATATTGTCAATTAAAAATCAACATTTTTGACTTTTCGCTCCCATACACTGGAGTATGGGAGTGCTTTTTTAAAAAAGTTTTTAGCAACAATTCATAAAATTATTTAAATTATTGACCAAAACTCTTTTAATTGTTATTATGGGACTGTTTCCAATCAAGCTTTTTAAACGAAATTTATTAATTTTGAGGTAAATTATTTTAAAATTTTTGAAGCTTTAGCGTTAGTTAAGGCAATAAAATTTTTAAAGAATTTAACCAAAAGTGGGAAATTGCAGTAAGAAGGATGATTGGAGACAGTCCCTATTATCGTATCGGTCCGGTGGCCGAGGGGTTAGGCAAAGGTCTGCAAAACCTTGTACAGCGGTTCAATTCCGCTCCGGACCTCATTATTTTAAAAAAATTTAAGCATCTTAAAATAACAAAAAAAACTTTCCACGCTAAGCAAAAATTTTATTTTTGAATACAATTCGAGAAAAATCTGAACAGTGAACGAAACGCACTTCAATGATGCGTTGAGTGAACAGCGGAAGATTTCATTGAAATTTGCAATTACTCCGCAGACTGATAAAAATCAATATTTGCCGTGAAATTTGAGAAAAAATCTTACGTGAATAAAGTTCTCATAACCATCATGGAATAAAAGTGTGATTTTTTAGGACAATTTGAGGAAAAATCGAGTAGCGTATGAGATGTATTTAAATGGTACATTGAAAAGCAACGGAGATTTTGACAAAGAATTGGCCTGAAAAATGAATCTCGCAATAGAATGTTATCATTTGAGGACAGTTCGAGAAGAGTCTGAGCAGTGAACGAAACGCACTTCAAGAGTGCGTTGAGTGAAAGGCGGAAGATTCGACGAAGAAATGTGCCAAATGATAAAATTCTAGACAAATGCCTGGGTGGTGGAACTGGTAGACACGAGGGACTTAAAATCCCTTGAGATTTATCTCGTGCGGGTTCAAGTCCCGCCCTAGGCACACAAAAAAAGAGCTAACCGCTCTTTTTTAATTTACAATGATTTAATTTTCAATTTTCAAAAATAGCTCATCAAAAAAATGTTATTATAAAATTTTTAATATTTTTGGAATCTTCTTAAAATCGCTCTCCAAAACTCCCCTCAAACTACCATTATACAAAGCCGCCGCCGGATGATAACAAGGAAAAAAAATTAATTTCCCTAGAGGCTTAAATTCCTTTCTTAAAGCTCGCCCATGATACTGACTAATTCCGGCTTCTGGAATAAATCTATTAAGACTATGGCGTCCCAAAGGAACAATAATCTTAGGTTTAATAATTTTAATTTGCTGCTCCAACCAAGGCCAACAAGCTTTAGCTTCTTCTGGTTTTGGATCTCGATTATTAGGCGGTCGACATTTAACCACATTGGCAATATAGATATCTTCTCTTTTCAGATTAATTTGACCCAATAATTCATCCAGCATTTTTCCCGCCGCCCCCACAAAAGGTTTTCCTTGCAAATCTTCATTTTTTCCAGGACCTTCTCCAATAAACATAATTTCAGCTCGAGAACTACCCTCTCCCGGAACAACTGTAGTCCTGGTTTGAGCCAATTTGCAAGCCTGACACTTTTTTATTTTTTTATCTAATTCTTCTAACTTCATTGGCGAAAACTTGGAACATATCCGAAATCTAACCGTATATTAACTTGTTTACTAAAAATTTATCCTTTTTAGTTAAACATTAGCTTTTGGACATGTTCTTAGTCAAAATTAAATCTTCTTTTATTTTATCATGATTAGTCTCCAAATAAATATGAATGCCCAATTTTTGAGCTTCTTGAGCTACTGCTTTCATTCCTTCTGCTCCTATAAGACCCTTACCAATATGTTCATGCCGATCTTTTTTGGAATTAAACTCAGTTTTAGAATCATTAAAATGAATACATTTAAAATTTTCCGAACCAATCTTTTGATCAATTTCTCGAAAAACTGTTTGAACTTTTTCTGGAGTCCTCAGATCATAGCCACCGGCAAAAGCATGACAAGTATCAAAACAAAAACCAACTTTAATCCCGACTTTTTTTAATTCATCAAAATAGAATTTAAATTCATCCAAATCAACTCCCATAACATTTCCGCTTCCAGCTGCGATTTCTAAAGTCAACATCGCTGAATTTTCATAATCCTTGTGAATAGCAACCAAACTCGCCAAAACTCTTTCCTGTGCCACTTTTTTAGCTTGATCTTTTGAACTCCCCAAATGAGTAATCACATAAGGACATTTGATTTCACTAGCCACTTTCAACTCATCCTGAAGAATTCGGATTGAATTTTGATAAATTGTTTTATCAGCACTAGCTAAGTTTATATAATAAGGCGAATGAACAATATAGTCCTTACCAATTTCAAAGCCATATTTCTGACAATCTTTAAAAAATTTCTCTAAATCAATTTCCTTTCTCTGGCCTCCTCGAGGTGACCTAGTAAACAACTGAAAACACTCGCATTTTAAATCATGAGCATTTTTAGGAGCATTGGCAACCCCTCCGGCAATTGAAACATGAGCACCTATCTTCGTTGTCATATTTTGGAATTTTTAATTTTGTAATTTTATAAATAAATTTAAAATCTAAATTTTTAAAAATTCTCGATAGAAACGTTTTGAATTTAAAAATTAAGATTTATTTAAAAATTAAAAATTATAAAATTAAAAATTTATTAAATGCCTCTCACCTTCACTGCTTCTAATATCTTTTTGATAGCAAGCGCATAAGCCGCAGTCCGCATATCAACTTTATTTTCTTCTCTAAACTGCCAAATATCATTAGTAGCCTTATTCATTTTTGGTTTTAGTTTGCTTTGAACTTCAGAGCCACTCCAATAAAAATTTTGTAAATTCTGAACCCATTCAAAATAGGAAACTACTACTCCTCCAGAATTAGCCAAAACATCAGGAATAATTGTCACTCCTTTTTTAAACAAAGCTCCGCTTGCCTCTTTAGTAACTGGACCATTAGCCAATTCTAAAATTATTTTTGCTTTTACATTTCCAGCATTATCCTTGTGAATTACATTTTCCAAAGCCGCTGGAACTAGAACATCTACTTCTAAGGCCAATAGTTCTTCATTAGAAATATTTTTTGCTCCCGTCATATCCAATACTGATCCAGTTTTTTCTTTGTGTTTCATTACCGCTTTCACATCCAATCCATCTTCCTTGAAAATTCCGCCTTTAGAATCAGAAACTGCTACTACTTTGTAACCCCCCTTTTCGGCAATTTCCGCAAAATTGGCTCCGGCATTTCCAAAGCCATTAACTGCAATTGAAGCCCCGAGTTGAATATCTTCAAAATTTTCTAAAACATTTTCTAAAACATAAAAACCACCTTGAGCTGTAGCGGTGTCTCTTCCCAAAGATCCACCAACTTCAATTGGTTTTCCAGTCACAATAGCAGGCGTATTTTCTCCTTTAATTTGACTGTACTCATCCATGAACCAAGCCATAATTTGAGGAGTAGTATAAACGTCTGGAGCTGGAATATCTTCTTTTACTCCAATGTTTTTAGCCATCGCTCGCACATACCCTCGAGTCAATCTTTCTAATTCTCCTTCGCTTAAAACTTTAGGATCAACTTCAACCCCACCTTTGCTTCCACCATAAGGAATATCAGCTACTGCACATTTAATACTCATCCAAAAAGCTAAAGATTTCACCTCCGCCAAATCTACTTGTGGGTGATATCGAAGTCCTCCTTTATAAGGACCCCTGGCATTTGAATATTGAACTCGATAAGCAGTAAAAACTTTCAATTCTCCATCGTCCATCAAAACCGGCACTGAAACTTCCACTGCTTTTTGTGGTTTTTCCAAAATTTTAATCTCCTTGTAGTCATCTCCTTGTTTTTTCAACAATTCCCCCACTTCATTCAAATAATCAATATACTCCGGATTTTTATTTTTCATATTTTTGAGAATCTATTATCGAGTAAGTTTTTGTTACGAAAAATTATTCGTTAATAGGTTCTAATTATTACTTACAGTATATAATTATATTAAAAAAAACAACAAAAGTAAATATTAAAAAAGTGCCAATGACTGATTGCTAATGACTGGTGACTATTTTTCCCAATCAAAAAACCACCCAATTGAGCAGTCTTTAAAATTTCTCTATAAACTTACTAATCAAAAATAAATTAATAAACTTAATTGAGGGGCGGCAACTAATTAAATTTAACTAGCTCCGCCCTGATCTACGAAAGAATTTCATCCAATGAAACTTCTTTCTTTTTATTCCGAATTACCTCAATTTTCCAGGCGTACCGGAATTTGTTATTTTTTCGAGAAGGAGGCTTCTCCTCGAAAGAAACCAGAAAACCTTCTTTTGGGATCCATTCATACGTTCCAAGCCTCGGAGATTCTTCAGACGAAACCCTAAAGAATTTTTTTCCTTGAATTGCCAGTATATACTGAGCAATCCCTTTTTCTTTTTCGAATAAACGTCCTATCATTTTTTTCTCCTTTTCAAAAAGTATTTTTCTACTATAAAACCTCAAATCCAATGTTTAAAGTCTTAATGGTAGCGGGATTTGCAAATTAGAACAAACCCCACCAGATTTTTAAAATTTATTGGTAAATTCAGGTTTAAAGCTCTTAACCTTCCTGAGCACTGCCAGTCCTTTTTCTGGATCATAGATAAAAAACGGCTTTAATTTCAATTCAATGAGTTGACAAACCATTGAATTGAAGCAAGTTACGATAATTTCATCAAAATCACCTCGCTTAAACTCATTCAGAACGGTTTGGGCTTGATGTTTTGACCTTATATTCTCTATTAGAATGGTCTTTTGACCAAATATCTTTTTTACAATCATCTTCTCTCTCAAACAAATAGATCGATCAGAAACCCAAAGAATTTTTTTAGCCCCTACTGGAGCTTTACCTCCCGATTTTAAGCCACTTCTGTTTCCTTTGGGAGCTCCTACTTTCCTTTTAGTAAAAGCTTTCACCGAATATTTTGGAAAATACCAACGACCTTCTATTTTTTTAGCCCCTTCTATTTCATCAACATTATTATAAATAGTGTTGATAGCCTTACCCGAAGCCTTAACAAACTCTTTAGCGGTAAAAAATATTTCCTCATCAATGATCTTCAAATCGACCTCCTTTACAAAAAATAAATTTATTATTTCAAGAAACTTCTTATTTCCTTAACTCCAAGCCTTAATCATAGTATATTTTAGCCTTTTTGTCAATAGAACTTAAGTCCTTGACAACTTTGTTTTTAAATTCTTTTCCGCAGAATTTTGATGAAAATGAAAAGAAGCAAATAATAGATAATTAATCCTAAAATTCCGATATTTCTAATTTCTAGACTTGCCCAAGATATTCGAGATAATTGCTCGATAACAGCTATTTCTAAACTCAAAGCCATCTGAGTAGGCAAAGCAACAAAACTAGCCGCTAAAGGACTAAAAAATGCGACTACGATCGTTATAAAACCAGTTAACATCATTAAGGGAACTAATGGTAAAATTATTAAATTAGCCAACAGCGAAATTGGGGAAAAAGTTTCAAAAGTATAAAGCAAAATTCCCAAGACCCCTAATTGAGCTGAAATCGTCACTAATAAAATTGACTTCAATTCTAAAAAATCACTTTTTATATTAAACCTCTGAGAAAGTGGCTCGTAAATCAAAACAATTGAAAGGGCCGCCAAAAAAGACAACTGAAAACCGACATCATACAATAAAATTAAAGGCGAGACTGCCACCATCAAAGCCCCTGCTAAAATTATCAACTGAACTGAATCCGCCAAACGACCTTTTTTCATTGCCCAAAGAATTAAAATTCCCATAATGGCCGCTCGAATAGCCGAACTTGGTGAACCAATCATTAAAACAAAAAAGACAATTCCAATCACCGCTAACCAAAAAGCTTTTTGACGATAAAAACCAATTACAATTCCCAAAGTCATAAAAAAACTAGCCAAAATGGTAATATTAAAACCTGAAACTGCCACCGTATGCGTCGTTCCAGTTCGACGAAAATTTTCCTGAATATCTGCTGGCAATCGGTCTTCTCCGCCCAACAATAGACCGGATAAATAAGCTGACTCCGGAAAAGAAAAACTGCTGTTGATTTTTTCTTCCAGCTTACTTTTTAATTTAAAAATAAATTTATAAGAAAAAGTTTTAAATTGATAAAAACCAACTAATTGATATTTATCTTTATTAATTTTTTCGATTTTAGCATTTTGACAAATTTGATAAATATTATCTTTAGCTAAAAATCTAACATAATTAAATTTTTGATGTTTATTTTCAGGATTTTTTGGTTGACAATTAATTTTTATTATTTGACCAAAAGAATAACTAGAATGTAAATTATCAAAAACAATAATTTTTTCTTGGCAAATAGGTTTTAATAAAATTTGATTGGCTTCTTTTTCTATTGTTGGAATTGGACAAATCACTAATTGCTGGTATTCCGCTTTGAGTTTCGGCTCAGAAAAAATATATCCATATGTTTCTAATTGTTGCGACGGTCTTTCGTAAATTCTATTCAATTCCCAACCAGTCCGCCACCAACCTAAAAATATTCCCAAAAAACAAAAACAAAAAAAGAGGATTTCTCTTTTTCTATAACCTATCGAAAATAAAATTAAACCACCAATCAAAAACAAATAACTCCACCAAACTTCTAACTCAAAAATTAATTCCAAAAAAATTGCACTTAAAAAACAATATAAAAAACCTTGAAATATTTTAGAATTAGTAATCATCAGTTAGAAAAATTTACCGCTTTTTTTAGAATATCCTTGCCTTTAAAATCCGGCCAAAAAGCTAATTCACCATCATTATAAATTATGACCGCCCCCTCTTTGAAAGTTTCTGGATTTTTTTCGATTCTCTTAATCATCCATTTTTTGCAAATATCATTCAAAAAATTAGCTAAACCAAATATTTCTAAAAATTTTTCGAACCAATCACGAATTTTTTTAGCCCTTTTTTCTTTTACTAAAAAACCCTCTTCAAAATTATTAATAATTTCAAAATTTGGAGAAAATCGTCGGGACCAATTCCAATTCAATCGAATAAAATCATTAAATAATTTTTTACCTAAAATTGGAAAAATAAAACCAAACTCGCAAGCCGTATATTCATTTCTAATTTGAGGGATTAAATTATTTTCCGCTAAAAAATGATTCAGACAAAAACGGTCTTGAATATCATTTCTATTCCTCTTCTTTCCAATTACAAATAAGAAAGCTGTTAAAATCAATCTTCCAACCCAAATTCTATTTTTCTTCATAATAACCAAAACATCCCAATCGCTTTTTTGAGAAGAGGTTTGAAACGCTAAAGTTCCAGCCACAAAAACACCTCGAATAAAAGGAAGATATTTAATGATGTTAACCCAATTTTGAATTTTTTTTATTTTTTTTAAAGAATTTTTCTGCCTAACGATTCTTTGCTTAGCCAAAGAATCTTTATCTTTTATAACCCAAAAACTTTTTTTATTAATTATCCGATTTTTTTCTTGCAGTGCTTCTAGCGAACTAACAATTTCCAAAAAAGATATCCGCTTAAATTTTTGAGAAATTTCCAACGAATGGTGCCAAACCTCGAAGGTAGTTGGAGGACAGTTTAAACAGTTCAAGTAAAGCACTGTGAAATAAGTCTGTTTTAACAAATTTTGCTTATTTTCCATTTTTAGACTTAAAAAAAGATTTAAATTTAAGGACACAAACTAAAATATCCAATGCTCAATATTCAATATTTCCGCCTCGGCAAGCCTCAGCGAGACGGGCATTCAACATTCAATATCTCAACAATCATTTTCCTTGAAAAATATTTTTGAAAATGAATATTAATATATTTTTTTATTGAATAGATATTGGTTATTGAAGATTGAGTATTCTAGTTTAAGTTTTGTTTGCCCATCTCGCGTCGCTTGCCGAGATAAATTTCTTGCTTACCTCTCTGTAGCTTTAGCGAAAGTGGGTGTTCTTGTATCTTGTATTCTTGCTTTTAAGAAATTTTAATTTTTTGCCAATATTTTTCCGGTCTCCGTGTCAGCCTTTTTTAAATCATCCGGCGTTCCTTCAAAAATCACCTTTCCACCATCTTTTCCACCACCCGGTCCAAGTTCAATCACCCAATCCGCTATTTGAATTACATCCATATTATGTTCAATCACAAAAACCGAATTTCCTTTCTCCACTAGATTATTCAAAACTTCAAAAAGTTTTTTGATATCGCTGAAATGCAAACCGACGGTTGGTTCATCTAAAATATACAAACAATTTCCTCTTGATTTGCGAACTAATTCAGAGGCTAATTTGATTCGTTGGGCTTCCCCTCCGGATAAACTATTGGAATTTTGTCCAAGTTTTAAATATCCCAAACCAACACTCTTTAAAAGTTTCAACTTGTTTTTAATAGGAGCAACCGAGTTAAAAAAATGATAAGCATATTCAACCGTCATACCTAAAACATCAGCGATATTAACTCCATGATATTCAATTTTCAAAATATCATCTTTATAGCGTTTTCCGTTGCATTTAGGACAAACCGAATAAGTATTGTCCAAAAATGGCATATCAACTTTAACCACTCCATCTCCCTGACAATACTCACATCGCCCTCCTCGAGTATTAAAAGAAAAATGATTTGATTTATAACCTTTTTCTTTGGCTAATTTAGTTTCGGCAAAAAGTCTTCTAATATAAACAAAAATTCCAGTATAGGTGGCCGGATTAGACCTTGGCGATCTTCCAATCGGAGCCTGACTAACCGTCACAACTTTTTTAACTTTCTCTTTATTTTTAATTTCTTCGCATCTATTTTTAAACTCTCCCTTTCTCATTCCTACCGAAACAACATCGTTAACTAAAGAGCTTTTTCCACTTCCTGACACACCCGCAAAAACTGTAATACAATTCAAAGGAATTTTCAAATCGATATTCCTCAAATTATTAAAACGCGCTTTTTTAATAAATAAACTATTTTCAAGATCAACTTTTTTGTGATTAGCTTTGAATTTATTTTTTTTATTGATAAAATTAGCAGTTTCACAATTTGAATTCAATAATTCGTGATAAGTGCCCTTGAAGACCACTCTTCCTCCTTCATCTCCGGCCTTTGAACCAAAATCAACGATATAATCCGCTTCTTCAATCACATCTTTATCATGCTCAACTACCAATAAGGTATTTCCTTTTTCTTTCAAATCCCTGAAAGTGTTGATTAATTTTTTGGTATCGCGACTGTGCAAACCAACCGTCGGTTCATCCAGAACATAAAGAACACTACTTAGACCGCTAAAAAGTTGAGTGGCGATTCTGATCCTTTGATATTCTCCTCCGGACAAAGTTTTACAAGGTCGATCCAAATTAAGATAACCCACTCCAACTTTCTCCAAGGGCTTTAATCTATTAACAACTTCTTTAAAAAATTCTTTCAAAAAAACATTTCCATTACTTTGATATTTTTTTGATATTTTTTCTAAAAAAACAATTAAATCCATTATTTCCATCTCAACTAATTGATCGATGCTATGATTCTCTATTTTAATATTTAAAAATTCTTTTTTTAATCTTTTTCCGTTACATTCAAGGCATTTTTCTAAAGTAAAATACTTTTCTATTTCATTTTTAGTAAAAGTGCCAGTATCAATTTTTTCCAATTTTTCCAACAACTCATTGGCTACCCCTTTGAAAATTTTCTCACCTTTTTCATTTTCAACCCCCCAAATAACTTGCTCAATTTTTTCTACTGAAATTTCTCCTATCGGTTTTTTTAAAGAAATTTTCAATTCATCCCTAATGAATTTCATTTTATCACTAATCGCATTATCCCCGTTTGTTCCCAATCGTCCTCCTAATCTTATCCAAGGCTCAATTGCACCTTCTGCTATGGATATTTTTTTACTAGGAATAATTTTATCTAGATCAATTTGTAAAACTTCACCTAATCCCTGACAACAATCGCAAGCTCCTTCAATTAAATTGAAAGAAAAGTTTTTTTTATTAAAATTTTCCAACGAATAATCACAATCTGGACACTTAAATTTTCGACAAAAAAGAATTCTTTCTTGATCTAAATAAACTATGGCTGTTTCATTAATAGATTTTTTCAAAGCAGTATAAATTGAATCCAAGATTCGCTCTTTATCCAAATTAACCTTTTCGATAAAAAGCTTGTCAACTAAAATTTCAACATTTTTTCCAGTAATTTCTTCAATCTTAACGCTTTTAATATCAACTACTTTCTTTTCAAGAACCAATTTAGAATAACCTGAATTTTTAATGCTTTTCAGGTCCTTTTCTGCTTCATAATTTCTAATGAAAAATGGATAAGAAACCAAAACTTGACTTTTATTTTCTAACTGATTAATTTTATTAATAATTTCATCTGGATTATTTCTTTTTATTTCCTTATTGCAATTAGGACAAAAAGGTTTTCCGTATTCAGCATAAAAAACTCTTAATAAATCATAAATACCAGTAACTGTTCCTATTGTTGATCGAGAATTTTGAACATTTATTCTCTGACTAATAGAAATGGCTGGGCAAAGATTTTCGATAGCGTCAACCGCCGGTTTTTTGACAGTATTTAAAAAATAATGAGCATGGCTAGATAAATTTTCCATATAACGTCGATACCCTTCAGAGTAAACAGTATCAAACGCAAAGGAACTTTTTCCACTTCCAGACACTCCTGAAACTACTATAATTTTATTTTTAGGAAGATCGATACTAACATTCTTTAAATTATTTTCACGAGCACCTTTAATAGAAATTTGTTTCATTTAAAATTATTTAACCATTATTAAACTCTGCTTCTAATTCCTTTCTTCGTTGCAAAAAATTCTCAGAAAGAACCCCCATTGACTTCCAATTATACTCTTATTTAAATAAAAGTAAACCCCCTTAGAGACTGTTCCCAATCAAGCTTTTTAAACGAAATTTATTAATTTAGAGCTAAATTATTTTTAAATTTTAGAAGCTTTAGCCTTAGCTAAGGCAAAAACATTTTTAAATAATCAGAGTTTACTTTTTATTATTATTTCGTTACTAGGTTTTATAATTTTTAAATAATTTAATTAAAGATTTAAGGTTTTAGTAGGAATAATAGTAGAAAGCAGACTCTAAGCCTAAAGTAAAAAGGGTGATTGGAAACAGTCCCCTTAACAACACAAAACCCTGAGTATTATCAGAGTTTCGCATTTCATTTTATATAAAATTGGTTAGAACAAAAAAGAACAAATTATTTATTTACTTTGAATTTATTTTAAACTAGGCACTCTAGCTGAATATTTTTTCAAATTATTCAATTGCGCATCACTAAGAGTTTTTGATTTTTCAATAGAATTTTTAATTAAATTCTTAGAAAAACTCATTTGATCTCCGACATCAACACCTCCAACGTAACTTACATTTTTTCTTAAATAATCCTCAATGTAAATTTTGTGTTCAGCTGTCAACTCAGAATCATTATTTTTTTCTAAGTAACTAGCCAAAGCTTTTCTTGCCAAAGTAGTTCTTCCATCACCCGAAACAGCAGTTTCCACAAAAGCTTCTCCCGTTTCTTGACTGATAATTTTAGTTTCTACTTCAGCTGATTCTTCATTAATTTGAACCATTTTAGGTTCTTTTTCGATATCAGCAACTTCAGTTTCTACTGAATCTTCCATTTCTATTTCTTGTTCTTCCGCATCAAAATCTTCATCAATTACAAATTCATCTTCCATAGCCATCTCCTCTTCGGAAATCGCATCTTGACTTCGATTAGAATAAGAATAAATCACACCGGCAATTGCCACAACAATTAAAACTGAAATTATAATTCGAATGTTATCTTGAATCCAGTTTTTAACTTTCCCTCCCAAACCAAGTTCCTCTTGGCTTTCAAAATCTTCGTTAGTCATCTATTTCACCTACCTTTCTAGCTTTAATGAGAATATTCCTAGCTCCATCTTTGAGATAAAGAAGCAACCAGGTCCAATCCCTTCGATTGATTATTTTAGGGATTGTTTCCAATCACAATTTTGTTACGAAATTTATCTTAAAATTGATAAATTTCGTAACAAAATTGTGATTGGAAACAATCCCTTTTAAGATTCTCAAAAGTTTACTAATTTCCCGAAGCAAGCCTTAAAACATTCTAGCAAAAAGAATCCAACCGTCAAGGAAAGCCACCAAAATAATACCAATTTCAACTAACTATTATTCATAAATTGCCGAAAATTTTAGACGAAATGAAGAAAAAAATATTCAAGATTTAGTGGGGAATAGTTAATTTAAGTTGGTATAAAAAAACAAAAAACCTCCCAAAGAAGGTTTTTTGATAAAATCAACTAATAAATTAGTTAAGTACACAACTTCCAGTGGCAACAGTACATGTGACGACAGGAACTGCACCAGTTCCAGCAGAGATAGTAGTACCATCGGTTGTTATATACTGATAAGTCGCTCCCGTGATATGAGTTAGAGATGGCCATTGTTCAGTAATATCAGAAACCGTGCCTCCACAAATAACACCCGCACCTGTAGTTGCAGCAGTTGGATTATGGATAGTTCCCCCATCATTAGTACACATAGAAGCTACTGGCATTACAGAAGCTATTGTGGATTGAAGAGAAGCTTTTCGTGATCGTTCCCGAGCACTTCCCAAACTAACCAAAACAATTCCAGCTAAAATAGCGATAATAGCCACCACAACTAGAAGTTCAATCAAAGTAAAACCTTTTTTATTCATTTTTTTCATATTTTCACCTCTCTTTCCATTTTTTTATTTTTATATTTAT
>CAZXUS010000010.1:0-2674 GCA_964643985.1 uncultured Bdellovibrionales bacterium
CTTACGGTTTTTCGGTGCGTTGTCTCAAGGATTGATTTGGCTGAATAAACATTTTGAAGATTCAATGAAGACTGAGACTTAGTTATTTCCAAAACATTGTTGATTTCTTGATTAATTTTACATTATGAAACGATATGATTTATTTTTAAAATCAAGCGTTCCATGCCGACCTTCCCCCTTTTTTAAAGGGGGAAATGAAGGGGGTTTTTGAAAATCTAAATCTCCAGAGCGAAGCCCTCCCTCTTTTTTTCACTCCAACTTTAAGGATAAACCTAGACACGCGCTCCTCCCCCTTTTTCGAAGGGGGATTGAGGGGGTTTTTGAAAAAGAAAATAACAACAAAAAACCCTCCTGACCTCCCTTTAAAAAGGGAGGAATCTGCTAAAATATTTTATTTGGAGTGAAGCTTCCCCCTTTTTTAAGGTGGGATTAAGGAGGTTTTGAAAAATTAGAAATTATCACTACAAAACTAAAATGCTTTATTACGAATTACCAATTTTCAAATCCAGCTATGATTTAGCGATTGAATTATTTAATTTTTCTAAAAAATTACCTCGAGATTTTAAATATACAATTGTTCAAGATTTAAAAAAGGAATCTTTAGAATTACTGACCTGTATTTATAAGGCTAGCAAAACTTACAATAAAAGAATAATCCTCTCGGAAGCTCAAGAAAAATTATTTTTAATTAGAATAAAAATAAGAATTTTAAAAGATCTGAAACAAATAAATTTAAAAAAATTTATCCAGCTCAACTTGAGAATAGAAAATGTTTCAAAACAATTAGTTGGTTGGGAAAAGAAAAGTCGTTAAAAAAATACTGTAAAAAATATAAATTAAATAAAAAATTTTGGCCGGAATTGGCTAAATCGAAAACAAAGGACTGTTTTCAACTACAGTTTTGTGACGAAAATTTTTGGTAAATTTAACCAAAAATAGAAAATTGTCCGCCTCGACAAGCCTTAGTGAGACGGGTCCGCCTCGGCAAACTCGCCACGGCGAGGAGACGGGCAGTAAAAAGTGTAATTGAAACAGTCCTTAAAAGTTTAAGTTTAGTTAAGTGTGCCTAAAATCAATCCCATAATCCTCTGGTTTTAGAATTATATTTTTTAAAACCAGGAATTAAAATCTCAATTTATTCGTTAGAATTTATTGAATAATTAAGTGATTATCGAGAAAAGGTTGTTGTCGATTTGTTTCAATAACAATCCTAAAACTTGCTGGCAACCGCAATACTACTGGCTCGTTCAACAATCTCTCTTCCAACGCCAACTTTTGGTCTTCCTCTATTTCTGGATCTAATGCTTGGAACCGAAACTTGAATGCTAGTAATACTACGGTCAACCGGAACACTAACGATCAGACTAACGGTTTTTCGGTGCGTTGTCTCAAGAATTGATTTGAGATTGGAGGGGAGAATTTTTAAAAAACTCCCCTGAGTCTCTTCGGTAGATAAATAGAGGAAGAGGGGAGATTAAGTGGAATAAAAATTATTATCACCCCATGGTTAATTTTTTGCTGGAAGATTTGTTTCAAGCCTATTTTGACACTAGAAAAAACAAACGCAATACTATCAACGCTTTGAAATTTGAAAGCAATTTTGAAAGCAATTTAATTAAACTTTATGAAGATTTAATAAATAGAAGATATAAAATTAATCCAAGTATTTGTTTTATTAATGAGCACCCAGTGAAAAGAGAAATTTTCGCGGCTGATTTCAGAGACAGAGTAGTTCATCATTTAATTTATAATCACATTTCTCCAATTTTTGAAAAATATTTCATTTATGATTCCTATAGTTGTCGAAAAGAAAAAGGAACTTTATTGGGAATAAAAAGGCTAGACCATTTCATTAGAAGCTGTTCGGAAAATTACAAAGAAGATTGCTATGTTCTAAAACTAGATATCAGTGGTTATTTTATGAATATTGATAAGAATATTTTATGGGAAAAAGTAAGTAGAGTTTTAGTTCAAAATAAGAACCAAATTAACAAAATAGATTTCGATTTGTTGTTGGATTTAATTAGTAAAACAATTTTCAACAATCCAGTTAAAGATTGTAAAGTGAAAGGAAAAAGAAAAGATTGGGTGGGCTTGCCAAAAAACAAGAGCTTATTTTTTGCAAAAAATAATTGTGGTTTACCAATCGGCAATCTAACCTCGCAACTTTTTTCTAATATTTATTTAAATGACTTTGACTGCTTTGTTAAACATCAACTAAGTTGTAAATATTATGGTCGATATGTGGATGACTTTTTTATTATTTCTAGAGATAAAGTTTTTTTAAAAAAGATTATTAAAAAAATAAGCCAGTATTTATCTGAAAAGTTGGGTTTAGCTATTCACCCTAATAAAATCTATTCTCAGCATTATTCTAAGGGAGTTGATTTTTTAGGAAGCTATTTAAAACCTTATCGAATTTATGTCAAAAATAAGACTAAGAAAAATTTCAATCAACTTATTGCCAACTGGAACGAAAAAGCATTGGAAAAAGATTTTATTTTTTCCAAAGAAGAAGTTTTTAATTTTATTTTTAAGGTAAATTCTTATTTGGGATTATTAGGTCATTTTAAAACTAGTAAATTGAGAGAAAAAATGGTAAATAAAATAGAAATAAAAAGTTATAATTATTTTTATTTAGAAAGTTTTTCTAATAAATGTTTGAAGCCTAGGC
>CAZXUS010000010.1:2774-25957 GCA_964643985.1 uncultured Bdellovibrionales bacterium
AGTTATAATTATTTTTATTTAGAAAGTTTTTCTAATAAATGTTTGAAGCCTAGGCAGGGGAACTTCAATTATCAATTATCAATGACCAATTTACAATAAATTTACAATGATAAAATTTGAATAAACATGATTTTGAAGTAAAGACGTTTGATTTTTAATTATGAATTTTGCCGGCAGGCAGGCAGGTTTAGTTTAGAATCCAGAAATAAATCAATAAAATGAAAAATTATTTTACTTATATTTTAGCTAGTCAAAGAAATGGAACTTTATACACTGGAGTCACAAACAATCTATTAAAAAGAGATTAAGGGGACTGTTTTCAATTACCTTTTTTACTGCAAAATTATAATTTTGGTTAAATTTCTCAAAAATTTTATTGCCTTAACCAATGCTAAAGCTTCAAAAATTATTTGAAAAATTTACCTCAAAATTTCAATTTTTCGTGACAAAACTGTGTTTGAAAACAGTCCCTTAAGAACACAAAGATAAAAAAGCTTCCGTTTTTACTAAAAAATATAATGTTAATAAATTAGTATATTATGAAGAGTGTAATGATCTTAATGCGGCAATTTTTAGAGAAAAGCAATTAAAAAACTGGAGAAGAAATTGGAAGATAAAAATTATTGAAGATTTTAATCCGGAATGGGAAGATTTGTATTTTAAGTTGATGGGTTTGAATTAGAAAAAAAACTGGATTCTGAATCAAGTTCAGAATGACAGAAAGTGCTGGATTCTGAAATGAACCTGCCTGCCGGCAGGCAGGTTCAGAAGGACAAGGTCTTAATTTGATTTAAGTAATAATGATAAAGTTTGAATCAACTTTAGAGCGATGAACAAATCGATAGATGAAGTTGATTTTACTTTATAAATAATATAAAATATAGTTAAGATTTTTAAATCAAAAATCAAAAATTAAAAAAAATTCTTGAAAAAGATATTTGAAATAAAATTTCAGGCTTTGTTGCCACTGATAATGTGGGTTTTTATCGGTATTTTTGCTTTGGGAACTTGGGGAAATGAGGCAAAAGCTAGTTATGATGGAACTGTTACTTTTCCTGTTGTGAATTTGCCGGACATTTCTTCGGATCTTGAAACAATCGATTGGACTGCTACAATTCCCGCTGGCTCTTCTTTGTCAGTCGACTTCAGAGCAGGGAACGTCGAAATTCCAGACGGAACTTGGACAGCTTGGACAGCTGTGAACGATGGAGGTTCTTTGTCGGCTTTTAACGGTAGTCAGTATTATCAATATCGAGTATCGATGTCTAGTGCTGATGACATCAATATCCCAAATTTAAGCGATATAAAGGTGGGTCATTATAAAGATGATATTTTGATTTCTTCGCCATATAATGTTGAAGACAAAATAGCTTCTTTGGAAGGAATCCACTGGACGGAAAATTTAATTGGTGCTACTGAGGTCAAATTTCAAATTAGAACTTCTGGGGATGGCAGTAGTTGGTCTGATTGGTGTGGACCAGATAATGGAGGGGTTGATTGTGATACTACTAGTTATTTCAACGATCCAAGCGGAGGTGAAGCGGTTGACGCTATGTTTCAAGATAATTCAAATGATCAATATTTGCAGTATAAAGTTTTTTTAAGACCCGATGGAACTAATGTTCCGGTGGTTTCTGCGATGGAGGTTGATTATGTGGTCGACTATACTGTTACGAGAGAATTTGCGGGGACGGTGGTTTTTCCAGTCGGTAGCAAAACTGTTGCAACTGATAATTTTGAAACAATTAGTTGGGCCGCTACTGTTCCTGCTAGCTCTTCTTTGTCGGTAGAATTCAGAGCAGGGAACGTGAGCACTCCAGACGTAACTTGGACTGAATGGACGGCTGTTAATACGGGGGATTCCTTATCAACTTTTGATGGTAATCAGTACTATCAATATCAAATATTGATGTCTGTCAGTGCTGGAGCTACTGAGGTTCCTTCTGTTGATGATATAGCAGTCAGTTTTTTTGCTAACAATAATTTAATTTCTTCTCCTTATGACACCACTGACGACAACATTGCCTTAAAAGGTTTAATTTGGAATGAAACTCTTCTGGGCTCTAGTGATGCCAAATTCCAAATCAGAACTTCTCCTGACGGAGCAACTTGGACTGATTGGCTTGGTCCAACTGGAACAGTTGACTATTATAGCGACTTTGCCGGAGCAGAAACTTTGAACCCAGTTCATTCTAGCAATTCTGATGATCGGTATGTTCAATATAAAATGTTTTTATTGGGAGGGTCCGGTGGTGCACCCACGGTTTCTCAGGTGGAGTTAAACTATGATTTTGATAACTCTGCCCCAACGATAGAATCAATAACTTCTGCTACCAGTAATGGAGAATACAAAGAAGCAGACGAAATAAATATAACTTTGAATTTTGATGAGCTAGTTACTTCTGCTACTGGTTTATCGGTAACGTTAGACACCGGAGGAGTAGTAACGATTCCTCTTTGGGCTACGGCAGTGACTTCAGTTTCTGGAACTTATACCGTTGGAGCAACTCACATTTCTAGCGGTTTAAACGTGACTGGAATAACTGGAACTATTATAGATGTTTCTACTAACGAAACTTCTGATGCTGCTTATTCTAATGAAACCTTAAACCCAGTAACTCCGACCGGAAGCAACTTGGCAGACAACAAAGATTTGGTGGTAGATAATCAAATTCCAAGCTCTTCAATTACCATTCCAGATGGCATAACACCAGAGTACTCTCAAATACCTGTAATTACTGGAACTGCTTCTGATGATCACAATTTAGATACGATTTATGTTTCAATAAAAGATACCGTCGCCAGTAAATATTGGGATGGAAATTCTTGGGAAGATGCACAAACTTGGTTAGCAGGAACTGGCACAACTTCTTGGTCTTATGATTCTTCGGGTGTTACTTGGGTTCCTAATAATGAATATTTAATTCAATCTAAGGCGGTTGATTTGGCTGGTAACGAAGGAACGCCAGCGGTTGGAAAAAGTTTCACTTTTGTTAATTCGGCTCCAGTTGTGACGATCAATTCAGTGACTAAAAATTCTACTGTAAACATCAATTATGACGTGGCTGATTCTGAATCAGATTCGACTACTGTTTCTTTGGTTTATGACTCAGAAGCTACTTTGTCTTCTGACATAGACAGTTCTTCTACAACCGCTATTGAAGTTTCTGATATAACCAGATTTCCTACTTCCGGAACTATTTTGCTTCAACATGGAACTGGAGACACCACGAGATATGAATACATTGCTTATACTGGGACTAGCGGAAACACTTTAACTGGAATTACCAGAGGAGCTTTGTCAACCTTGGGTTATTCTCACAGCACGGGAGCTTTGGTCAAGATTAAAGCCACAACTGTTTCTGGGGATGTTGGAACGGTAGCGGACGGGACAGGAAAGACTATGGTTTGGACAGCTGAAACCGATATTAATTTTTACGAAGCCACTTAAAGCGTTGCCGTTGTTTCTAACGACGGGGCGGGAGCTAATAAAATGGGAGTTGATGATTCAGCCAATTTTATCTTTGACTCAGTTTATCCAGTAGTGACCTCTGCTGTGGCTAACGCAACTACTACTCCCGCTTCTTTAGCCTTCAGCGTTTCTGATGATACCGCTCTTCAAATGATGATTTCTTTGAATTCGGATTTTTCAGGAGCTTCTTGGGAATCATATAGTTCATCCTCAACTATTTCTCTCGCAACTAATCCTGATACGGTTTATGTTAAATTTAAAGACAATCAAGATAATACCGCCACTACTCAAACAATGGTTACGCCTAATACTCCTCAATCTCCAATGATTCAAGATGTTTCATCTATTACTCAAGACAAATGGAGACTCTATCTTTCTTGGCAAATTATATCTCTTCCTACTCCTGGGTTTGATAGCTATAGAATTTATCGTTCAGCAACTGTTAATGGAACTTACAGCGAAATTGGTTCAACATCTTCTGGAGACCGAACCGTTGATTATTATTCAGACACTGTCACTGAAAACGATGAATATTATTACAAAGTAGCAGCTAAAGATTCTGACGGAAATATTTCAATTTTCTCTACTTCTAAAAACGCGATTGCTAATGGTTCTCAAGATGGAGAAGAAGGTGGAGGAGGAGATGATACTACTGCTCCGACTATTTCAGTTGGTCCGACTGTGGCGAGCACCACCTCCAGCTCAGCTACTATTACTTGGACTACCAATGAAAATGCTGATTCTTTTATAGAATATGGAACAGACATTAACTATGGAGAAGTTTATGGTGATTCAGCGGTGGGGACTTCTCATTCAGTTGCTCTTCCGGCTACTTTATCTGGTTCAATTACTTATCATTATCGAGTAAGAACTAGGGACACGGCTGGAAACTTGACTACTTCTAGCGATGGAACTTTTGCTACTGAAGCCGGAGGAGACACTACTGCCCCGGTTATTAGCAGTGTAGTGACTGGCACTCCCAATCCTACTTCAGTCACAATCACCTGGACAACGAACGAAGAAGCCGGCTCTTTGGTAGACTTTGGGACTGTCGCCAATACTTATACGCAAACTCAAGGCAATTCTGAAGATACGGCAACTAGTCATTCCGTCACTTTAATTAGTCTTTCTCCTAGTACCGCTTATTACTACCAAATTAAATCCCAAGACACCGCTGGAAATCAAGCCGAAGATGATAATTCAGGTTCTAGCTTTACTTTCACTACCGACGCTACTCCTGATCCCGGAGATATTACCGCTCCAGTGATTAGTTCGGTGGCCACTTCTAGCTTAGATGCTAATGGAATAACTATTACTTGGACAACCGATGAAGCTTCTGATTCAGTAGCAGGTTTTTCTTTAGACGAAAACTACGTTCAAGAAAAAGGATCAACTACTCTGACTACTTCTCACAGTGTTAGTCTTTTAGGTCTAGCTCCTAGCACTGCTTATTATTTCCAAGTTAAATCCAGAGACGCCGCTGGGAATTTACAAACTGAAACTGATGCCACTGTTTATACTTTTACTACTTCAGCTGGAGCAGATGCTACTTCGCCGGTTATTTCTTCTGGACCAACGACTTCTTCTTTGAGTTCAACTGGTGTGACCATTGCTTGGACTACGGATGAAAGTTCTAATTCTTATGTAGATTTTGGAACTGTTTCGGAAAGTTATACTGAAACTAAAGGAAGTGGGAGTGATGCAACTACTTCCCATACGGTTTCATTAACAAATTTAACTGCTGAAACTAAATATTATTATCAAGTTAGAAGCTTAGATAGTGCTAGCAACCAAGTTGCCAGTGAGGAGAGCAGTTTTACTACTGATGTGGCGCCAGTTACTCCTTCTAGTACAATCACTGCAGTTGATTCGGGAACTCCTGATTCAGACTCGACTACGATTACTTTCACTACCGCTGAAAATGTTTATGGCTATATTGATTATGGAACTACGGATTCTTACGGAAAAATTCAAGGAAATAATATTACTCTTGCAACAGCTCATTCAATTCAAATTACTGGTTTAACCGCTGAAACCACTTATCATTTTAGGGTGAGAGTTAAATCTTTTGCTGGGGATTATACGCTAGGAACAGATCAAACTTTTACTACCGACGAAGAAGCGGAAGCACCGAGTGCTGAAGGTCCAACGATTAGTGGGGTTGTTGTGGATGCGGATAGTTTAAACTATAACTCAGCGACTATCGAATGGGTGACGGATGAGAACGCTGATTCCGCGGTGATTTATGGAAAAACAACTGAATATGGAAGTAGCTATGGAGATTTAGAAGCTAGTACAACTTCTCATTCTATTTCTTTGCCAGATTTGGACTTAGAAACTCCCTACTACTTCAAAGTTCGTTCCGAAAACTCTGCAGGAAATAAAACCACTGACGACAATTCTTCCATCGGATACACTTTCAGTACTCTTTCTGGTTCTCAAGACACCAACAACGACGGAGAAGCTGACCAAATTTCAGATGTTGCTTTTGAAATATCAAGCATGATTACTAATTCAACTTACACCGAAGAAGAAATAATGAATGCCATTTCTAATATCGAAGCCATAGTCATATCTTCTTCTGGACCAGATGATTCTCTAGAGGACAATACTGATGTAACTATAAACTGGGAAACCAACAAAGACTCTAAAGGTAAAGTAGTCTATAAGCAAGAAGAGCAAGATACATGGACTAATAAAGAAGAAGATATTACTACTGACTCTGGATACACGCAAGATCATGAAGTTTTAATCAAAAATCTAGAACCGCAAACTACTTATGAATATTATGTTGTTTCTACTTCTATTCTAGGTAACCAAGTAACTTCAGGTACTGAAACCTTTACCACCGGAGAAACTCCAAAGATTTCTAACATTCAAGTTAATTCTACTTCGCTTAACGAAGCCACAATTTCTTGGACGACTAACTCAATCAAAACTTCTATTTTAGAATATGGAACTAGCACTAAATACGGAAGCGAAGAAGAAGAAGCTTCTTCTACTTCTGAAACCGATCAAACTGTTTTGCTAACAGGTTTAACTTCCGGAGAAGAGTACCACTTCAGAATTAAAGGAATAGACGATGACGAAGAAACAACGATTTCTAACGATCAAACTTTTATCACATCAGCTTTGCCAATTATTACTAACGTTGATACTCAAGATATTCAAACTGAACAAATTACAATCTCTTGGAAAACTAATGAAAAGACCGATTCCCTAGTAGAGTATTCTTTCTTCGGAGAAGAAGAAGGAACCTCCCAAGGAGTTTTAGAAGCTGCCACTGATCACACTATCATTCTAGAAAACCTAATTCCTGGAGTTAAATATCAAGCCACAGTTCAATCTAAAGATCAATTTGGTAATCAAGCTGAATCTGAACAATTTACTTTCCAAACCGAAGAAGACAACAATCCTCCTCAAATTCAAAACATCACTTCTGATACCACAATGTATCCCGGAGAAGATCTTAAGATTCAAACTGTTATCTCTTGGGTAACTTCCAAGGACTCTTATTCTACCATCGCCTATCGTAAAGGAGCTGGTCAGTCAGGAGGAGGTATTGATGAAAAACTTCAAGAGATTGCTAAACAAGAAGTAGGAGACATTTCTAAAACTACTTACAATGAATGGTCTTTAATTAAAAAACCTACTCTAACTAAAAATCATCTCTTTATCTTAATGGATTTTGACCCATCTAGTGTTTATCAATACAAAGTCATCTCAATTGATAAGAGAGGCAATTCTTCAATCTCCAAGGACTATTCCTTCTTAACACCAAGTAAACAAGAATCTATTTTTGATTTAATTATTAGTAACTTCGAAGAGACTTTTGGATGGATGAAGAATGTGAGGTAGTTTGAAAGTGGGAAAGTTAAAAAGTTAGAAAGGAAAAAGAATTCGAGAGGGTTCTTTTTTGGTTGGAAAAGATATCTGCCCGTCTCGCGTTGTTTGCTGAGGTGGACTTGCCGAAGCGGAGGATATTTCGATAGATTGTATTTTTGAAGGAAAAAATGGGAGTAAATAAATTAAATGCAAACTTAAAATTTTAAGAGCGTATATTATTAGTGAAGCTCGAGAGAGACTCTAGTAAATAAAAACTTAAAATGAAAAAGTCTAAACAAAAAAATAATATCGAAAAAGAAACTAAAAATAAATTAATGATTGCGGCGGCCAGTGTATGTTTGTTGACGGGTTTGTATGGAGCCAGTGTAATGGCTGATTCTGAGTCAAGCAGAGGCAATCACGAAGCGTTGGTCGAAATATTAGCTAATAAATTTAATCTTGATGAAAGTGAAGTTGAGAAAACTTTTAAAGAGCATCAACTGGCTAACCGTTCCGAGCGTCAAAGTGAAATGAAGTCCAGGTTGGAAGAGAAATTAAAGCAAGCCGTGACGGATGGAAAAATAACTGATAAACAAAAAAATCTAATTTTAGCCAAGAGAGAAGAAATGCAAAATAAAATTAGTCAAGATGTGGAAAATTGGAGTGGAGATTCAGAAGAAAGAAGACAACAAATGGAGGAATATCGAATTGAAATGAAAGACTGGGCTGAAGAAAATAGTATTAATACTAGTGCTGTAGGTCTTAATTTTGGAGGCAAACAGGGAGGTAGGGGAGCTGGGAATGGAATGGGTCGAAAATAAAAAAAGGTGACTGAAAACGGTCTCTGAAAATATAAAGTCGAAAAAATAATTAAAACTAAAAACCGTCAATTTATGACGGTTTTAGTTTTGGAGACCACCACAGTGGTTTCTATAGAGGCTATCATTTAAAATATAGCTTTCCAGAGACCGTGAATATTGCAATAAACTCGGACTTCTTTGATTTCTTTTTTGGTATAAAATTCAACTTCAGTGGAGTCGTTTGGTTGGAGATATTTTTTACCAATTTTTTCATCGTTAGTTCGGACTTCAATCCATTCGATAAAATGTTCTTTCTTCATCGGGTGGGGCAATTTTCCCACTTTGATTTTGTAACCATCTCCACCTCGACAGACATCGGCTGGTAATTTTTCCATTATTGGTAAATGTTTTTCTTGACCTTCGTTTTGAGTTTTTTCTTTTAAAACCTTCATTGGTTCACCACAACAAACTAACTCTCCAGCTCCAGTATGAAGAACTTCAATAATATTGCCACAAATATTACATTTATAAATCTGATTTTTTTCGGTCATAATTTTGTTCTAGATAATTAAAAGTTGTTTATCTTAATTTTGGATAAGCAATTATTTAATTAATTTAGCAATCGCAAATTGTTTCAAAATAAGCTTGTGGATGACCGCAAGAAGGACATTCTTCGATAGCTTCTTTTCCGGTATGAACAAAACCACATTTTCTGCATTGCCATTTAGTTTCTGTTTCCTTTTTAAAAACAGAATTATTTTCTAATTTAGCCAAGAACTCTTTGAAACGATTTTCGTGATTAGCTTCGGCTTTAGCAATGGCTCGAAGACGGTTAGCGATTTCTGACAGACCTTCTTCGGCAGCGGTGTCAGCAAACTCTGGATACATAGAAGTGAATTCGTGATTTTCTCCGGCAATGGCCGCTTTTAAATTTTCTTTGGTGTCACTTAATATCGTTGGAACTTCGGTTTTAATTTTTAAATCCTCACTGTTTTCTTTCAAATCGTTAATTAATCGCAATAACCATTTGGCGTGTTCGGCTTCTTGGGTGGCAGTTAATTCGAAATTAGCTGATATTTCCTCAAAGCCTTCTTTTTTGGCGATTTTAGCATATATCGTGTAACGATTTCTAGCCTGAGATTCGCCTGCAAAAGCCTTGGCTAGATTTGTAATTGTCTTTTTCATAAAATTTATTTAATTATTAAGTTCTATGAAGTATAGCAGATTTTTTCAAAAAAAGATAGAAAAACATTAAATAAAAATTTAACTTTCAAAATTAAAAAGACTGGTGATTCTAAAATGTCACCGGTCTTTTTGCTTGTTCGAGAGTTTTTATAATAATCCTTGATAGGCGTTATTAAGAGTTTTCAAAAACCATGGAATGGAAATGGCTATTCCGATTATTGGCAAGAGAAAGGTGACAGCTGAGATGATTATAGTAGTTAAGAAATATTTTTTTAATTGTTTAACGGTGGCGTAAATTTCGTTTAGTTGTTGTTCTTGTTTTTCTAATTTTTGAATTAATTCTTTCATTTTTTTTATTTATTTTTAGATTAATATCTTAAGTTTAAATTTTTTTGATTAAATTGTCTATATTGATTTTTTAAAGAGTTGTTTGAAGTTGTTTAAAGAAGTAGAATATAAGTGTTAGGTTTTCAATAAAAATTAAAATAAAAAAAATGAGTAAAGTGGAATTTGTGTTTAAATTTATGAGGAATATTTTTTGGATGATTTTAATGGAAGGAGTATTGGCGATTTTAACGGGGACTTTGATTGTTATTTATCCTGATTTGTTGGGAATTTTAGTGGGAATGCTTTTGATTATTGGAGGAATAGGGGCATTAACAGTGGCCTTCAAAATAAAAAAATTTACTAAGTTTAAGATTGAAATTTAGAAAATTTACAAAACAGTCTTGTTTTTTGCTGGTTAAGAAATGGCTTAAAAAAGGGGAAATCTAAAATTTTTACTTGACAAAATTAAAACGAGATGATATAATTATTTTTTATGTTAATACTTCGTTGGTATCTATGCATAAAAAGATTTTAATTTTTATGTTAGATAACAATGTACTACGGTTCAAAAACGCGACAACCACGCGCTAATAATGGTTGGAAAAAAAAGTCTAGAGGCGGTTCACGTTTCGGTGGAAAAAGAGGGTTTTCAGGTGATTCAATTGATATCAATCGATTTATTAATAAGGCTGAGCCAGCAAAACAAGCTGAAGTTTATAAGCCTAAATATAATTTTGAGGACTTTGAGCTTCACGATAGATTAAAACAAGCTATTAAGAGTCGAGGTTTTATTACTCCAACTCCTATTCAAGATCAGGCTATTCCAGTAGTTCTATCCGGGAAAGACGTGATTGGATTAGCCAATACTGGAACTGGTAAAACAGCTACTTTCCTAATTCCGTTATTGAATAAGATTTTACTTAATCCTCGGGAAAAAGTTTTAATTGTAGTTCCTGTTCGAGAATTGGCCATTCAAATTCAAGAAGAATTTCGAGCCTTAGCTCAAAAAATGAATATTTATTCAGTAGTAGTAGTAGGCGGAGCTAGTATTCATGGACAAGTTAGAGATTTACGAAGACGACACAATGTTGTAATCGGAACTCCGGGAAGATTAAAAGATTTAATTTCTCGAAAAACTCTTAATTTATCTCAGTTTAATAATGTGGTTTTGGATGAAGCTGATCGAATGTTAGATATGGGTTTTATTAAGGATGTTAAAGAATTATTGTCAGCCTTAGCAAAAGAGCGACAAACAATGTTGTTTTCGGCTACTTTTTCTAGGGAGATCGAAAGATTGGTTAAAGATTTTTTAATAAATCCAGAGAAAATCTCTCTTAAAACTAAGGAAACTTCCAATCAAATCGATCAGGATATTATAAAAACGAATAATAAAGATAAAACGGAAACGCTTTGTGAATTGCTTGTTCAAACTCAATTTGAAAAAGTTTTGGTTTTTTCAAAAACTAAACATGGCGCTGATAAACTTTCTAAAAAATTACAACAAAAAGGTCTAAAGTCAGATGCTATTCATGGCAATAAGCCTCATAATAAAAGACAGCGAGTTTTACAAAATTTCAAACGAAATGCAATTGATATTTTAGTAGCTACTGATGTAGCGGCTCGAGGGTTGGATATTCCCAATGTAAGCCACGTTATTAATTTTGATGTGCCGGCGACTTATGATGATTATGTTCATCGGATTGGTCGAACTGGCCGAGCCGATAAAACTGGAATAGCTTTAACTTTTGTTAGTTAAAATAAAGCTTAGATTATAATAAAAAACGCGTTTTCAAAACGCGTTTTTTTATTTGAAAAAAATATTAAAAATATTCTTAAGTTTTGTTTGAATAAATTTGTTATTTAGTTAAATCTAAATAATCATCAATTCTAATTTGTTCAACAAATTCCGGCGTATGACTAACAAGAATCATTGCTCCAGTATAATTATCTAAAGCTTTAGCGATAACTGGTAAATGTCGAAAGTTAATATGATTAGTAGGCTCATCTAGAATTAACAAACCTGGTTCTTCTAGCATCAAACGAGCAAAAGCCACTAAACCTTTTTGTCCTTCTGAAAGTGATCCAATTTTAGAATAAACCATTTCTCTAGTTAATAAAAAACCAGCTGCCACACTTCTCAATCGTTCCTCTTTTTTTTCGGTCATTGCTTCAAGTAAAGTGGCGAAAACAGTGCTTTCAAAATCGAGATTAGAAAAATCTTGTCGATAATAACCAATTTTAACTCCCTCGGAAATTTCAGCGCCTCGGGCTTTTCCGTTGGACAATGATTCCAATAAAGTTGTTTTTCCGATTCCGTTTGGACCAGAGAGTAATAAATGTCGATTCTTATTAAGAGCTACTCGAACTTTTTTCTCAGTCGGTTCTTGATTCTTCATTACGGTCAAGGAACTGATGTTAATAATGTCGCCGCTTAATCCTTCTTGGACTGGGATGTCAAAATTTTTAATGGCATTGTCTTCTCGTCGAACATCAACTTTGGAAACTTCCATTTCAGCTGCTTTTAATTTCATTTTTCTAGCTACTAATCGCATTTTTCCTCCTTTATTAGCAAAGAAATTAGCTTTCTCTTTATTGGCAATAATTTCTTTTTCGTATTGAGCATTTTTTCGTTCATCTTTTTTGATTTGTTCGGCAATTTCTTCGACTACGGTGTAATAATCACCAACGTATTGATGAATTTTTTTAGTAAAAACATCTAAGTAAAGCACGCCGTCAGCAAAGCAATTTAGAAAATTAGCATCATGAGAGATAACAATGCAGGTTTTTTGATATTCAATTAAAAAAGCCGTCAAATGGTTGATGCCTTCTTGATCAAGATTGTTGGTAGGTTCATCTAGAATCAAAAGATCTGGGTCTTGAATAAGAGCGGAGGCCATCAATAATCTAGCCTGTTGTCCGCCAGAAAATAGTTTTATTTTTTTGTCATAATCAGCTTTGAGATTGACGATCTTTAAAACATTATCAATTTTTCGATCGATGTCATAAATTTTTTCAGAAAAACATTTTTCAAAAAATTTTCTTAAAGTTAATTCTAGTTCATCTCGAGGAATAACTTGTTTGGCGTAAGCGACTTTCATTGAAGAATCAAGATAAATTTTTCCGTCATTAGGAAAAAGTGCGCCAGTAATTATATTAAGCAAGGTGCTTTTTCCGGCCCCGTTTTGACCCATTAAAGTAAATTTTGAACCTTTACGCAAAGAAAAAGAGGCTTCATCGAGAATAACCTTATCCCAACTATACTCGAAAGAAACTTCTTTGAATTTTACCGCTACATCGCTTTTAGACATAAGTTTATAAACTCGTTTAGAAAATAAAAACACTGAGTTTTAAGTCTAGTCTATTTAAGCAAAAAATGAAAGAGAAGAGTGATTTTTTTGAGTTAGATTTGAAGTAAGATTATTTTGAAAATTTAAATATTTTTTAATTTTTTAATGTCCAGAATTCATAGTGTCCGTTGGCCGATTTTTCTTTTTGGGTTTTGATGTTAGGGCAGATTTTTTTAAATTGATCTAAAAGCCATTTATCAGATTCAAAGAATAAATAGTTGATGTTTTCGCAAGTCTCAAGATTTTTTAAAGCGTCTGTTGGATGTTCAAATCGAAAATCTTTAATTTCTGGATAGCCAGCAAATTCAGTAGTTTTGAAGGCCGAGCTTTTATGATCATTGCTAATGTGAACGTTTCCTGGAATGATTAAAATATTATTAGTAGTTAGGGTAGTTTGTTTGGCTAATTTTCCAAAATCGTAAAGTTTTCCCTCAAAAGCCTCATGAGTTTTTAGTTCTTTGTTCCAGACGAAATGATAGGTATAGACTTCCATTAATCCAGCCAAAAAGACAATGGTCACCAATCCAAACAATGAAACATTAAGCATCTTCCAACGCCAAGGTTTGAGTTTAAAGTTAGGAGATTTTTGTAAATTTTCTCTTAAACGCAGGATGTACTCGAAAGGGAGTAGCACAAAAATCATTACTGCCGGAATAATTCCAATTATTCTCAAAGAATGAGGAATTCCTTCGATGCTTAAAACTCCAGGAATGAGCATCACCCAAAAAATACCTTGAGCTAAGAGCGAAATTCTAAAAAGAGGGTCTAGAATTTTTTTCTTTTTATAATGCAATAAATGAATGATAATATCTTTGACACTAAAAGCAAAACCTATCGTAAATAAAACTGTCCAAGCGGGTGGAATCAAAGGAGAGCCAGCGTGATTGTGGCGTTGATTGGGGTCGCCGTAGAAATAGAAAGCGTTGATGTGAGCTAAAGTGCTTTTGGTGAGGGCTTGAGGAAAGGAGAGATTGGGAGCGTTAAAAACTGAAACGGCACTACTTCTCCCGATTAAATCGTCAGTGTGTTGGTAGAAATAAAAGAGAAGTGGGCCGGCTGTCAACAAAGCGGTTCCGATGAAAACTAAAGCTCCGAGCCAATGTTTTTTGACGAATTTGTTTTTGTAGAATAGAAAGAAAGGCATCAACAAAACTAAAATTAGTGGGGCAACTCTAAATGAAATATAGGTGTGAAAGCCGAGTCCTAACAAAATTCCAGACAGCGCTAAGTACCAATTGTTTCTCAATCGAATTCCCTTAAAGAAAAAATAAAACAGCCAAACTAATAAAAAGGGCACCATAATAGCACGGTAAACAGTATGGGAAAAATTTAAGTGCCAGAAAGAAGTTGACATAATAAAAACGCCCATTAGAATACTGATTTTAGAAAATTTTAATTCTTTTAATAAGAAATAAAAACCGATTAAAGTGAAGATTCCAAAGAGGGCGCTAGCTAGCCGAACTGAGAAATTATTGACACCTAGAAATTTCAAAGATAAGGCAATGGCGTTGATGTATAAACCTTCTCGACCATTATTTTCAGTGTAAAATATTTTGTAATCGTTGTTTTCAAAAGCTTTAATGGCGTCTAGCCCGTTATAGGCTTCGTCATATTGAAGTCCCGGAGGATTGTTTTCTAAGTTCCATAATCTAATCAATGAGCCAAAGGCGATAATTGCCAATAGACCCAAAAAAAACCAAAACTTTTTAGCTTGAAAGTTTTCTAAAAATTTGTTCATTTTTATTTTTAATTTTTTATTTAAATCTTTAATTTTTTGGGAAACAATTCCTCATTATTTTAATTATAGATTAAATCAGAGATTTGTATAGAAATTAAATCTAGAATTTAAAATCAGGGGGTAATTCAGTTTCGAAAATATATTTTTTATCATCTAAATATTCAAATTCAATTTTATAAGCATGCAGAAGATGGCGATTAAATTGCTGATTGGCTTGTTTGATATTTTTATTGAAATATTTTTTATCGCCTAAAATAGGATGTCCGATAGAATGTAGATGAAGTCGAAGCTGATGTTTTCGTCCAGTTTTTAACTCTAGCTCTAGCAAAGAACGGTCGTCTAGTTCTTGAATAACTTTGTAATAAGTTAAAGCTTTTTTGGGATTAATAAGTTTTCCTGGATTATGACTGACGGCTTGTTTGGTGGGATTTTGACTAGATTTTCCTACAAAGTCGTTTATTTCGCCGGATTTATTTTTTAATTTTCCCCAAATCCAAGCTTTATAGGTTTTTTTAATTTGGCGATTTTGAAAAATATTTTTGAAATATTCAAAAGCTGGTTGAGTTCTGGCGACCACCAAAAGTCCCGAAGTTTCTTTATCGAGACGATGAACAATTCCGGGACGTAATCGATCTTCTCCGATTTTTTCAAGTTCTGGAAATTTTTCAAGCAGACCATTAACCAACGTTCCAGAAGTTTCGTTTTCGCAAAGATGAACGCTTATTCCAGCGGGTTTATTGATTATTAAAAATTTTGAGTTTTCAAAAACTATTTCAAATGCAATATTTTTTTCTGGTAAAACTTCTATTTCAAGATTGGGCAGTTTTCTTATATCAATTTTGATTTGGTCTTTTTGCTTTAATTTATAGCTAGCGGAAATAACTTTATCGTTAACTAAAATTTCTTTATTTTTAATGGCAAGTTGAAAAAACCGACGAGAAACGTCGGGAAAGAGAGAGCTTATGTGTTTATCTAGTCGTTGGGAGTCTTGGCTAGAATATAAAATATTTTTTTTCATTTTAGTAAACTAATTTTGCACCCAAAGGGCATTATAAATTTTGAATTTCGAATTTTGATTCAATTTTGAACGACTGAATTTCTAATTTTTAAATTCAAAACATCTCAATGGCGAAGTTTAAAAATTCAGATTTAGGATTTATTTAAAAATTACAAAATTAAAAATTTTATTTGGTGCCGAAGAAGGGACTCGAACCCTTACGCCCGAAGGCACTGGTTCCTAAGACCAGCGTGTATACCAATTTCACCACTTCGGCTGGTTAGACGTTATTATTACTAATAACTTTACTATTTTAAAGGTTTTTAATGAAAAAATCAAGGGAAAACTTTTCTGAAATTATTCAAAACTCAAATTATTTTAAATTGTTCCAAATCAATTTTAAAATCCAAAATCTAAAATCCAATTTTTAAAAATTTAATCATTTGATATTTGAATTTAAATTGACATTTGGAATAATTTGGACTTTGAAAGTTATAATTTTTTGAATAAAAAATTACTCAATTATCCATTTCCCATTTATTTCTTTAAGATTTCCTTGAATTTCAAATCCGCTGGCTAATTTATGTCCGCCGCCTTTAAAACTTCTGGCGATGGCAGCGACATCAATTCCTTTGTGTTCATCGCTTCTGAGACTGGCTTTGATAACGTTGGGTTTAGATTCATAAAGAACTAAGGAAAATTTTGAACCAGAAATAGTGTTTAAAACTTCGGCAATTCCAGAGGCATCTGATATAGAGGCTCCGCATTTTTCCAAATCTTTTTTAGTTAAAAATGAAACAACCATCCCAGTTTTCTTGTTGAGTTCAGCTCGACCGAGGGCGATTGACCACAATTTGAGAGTGTTCAGGGACTTATTTTCAAAAATTAGTTGATTTATTTTTCGAACTGAAGCACCTCTTTTCATTAAATCGCTAACAACTTCTAAGGTTTCAGCGGTAGTATTATTGTGACGAAAACCGCCAGTATCAGTAAAAATGCCATTTAGCAAATATTGAGCGGCCTTGGGTGGTATGGAGTAATTTATTTGTTTAAAAAAGTTGTAAATAATTTCACAAGTAGCGGAGGCTTCAGTGTTTACTAAGTTTAAGGCTTCTTTGATTGGAGGCTTGGGGTGATGATCGATGTTGATTATTTTAATATCAAGATTTTCTTCGGCGATTTCTTCGCCAATTTTTAATTTATAATAAGAATCTTCTCGGTCTAAAATCATTACTGTATCGTAGTCGCTAAGTTGGTAGGTATTTTTGATTTGTTTTTCAGGAAATAGTTTAGAGGAAAGTTCATCGATTTTATCGACACTTAAAGGGGTGGTTTTTTTGTTTAATTCATTTTTTAAATAGTAATCTAATGAAAAAACCGAACTTAAAGAATCTACATCGGGGTTTAAATGGGAAACCAAAAGAATCCTTTGACTTTTTTTAAGGATTTTTTCTAATTCTTTAAATTTTTCAGTTAATTTTTTCATTTAAATTTAATTTGAAATTGGTATAATTATTCGCCTTTGTGAATTTTATCAAAAATTTCTTCCATTTCTGATAACTTTTCTTGATTTTCATTAGTTATAAATCTGATTTTAGGCAAGGGCTTCATATATAATTTTTTATGAAGAGCTTTCTGAATTCGGCCGTTTTCCTTTTTTAGAGTCTTCATAACATAGTTTTTTTCGGTAACGGGATAAATGCTTAAGAACGAATTAGTATAACGTAAATCTTTAGAAGTGTCAACTTTTAAAATTGTCACTAGGACTGTATTCTTCAAAGAAAGCTCTTCTCTAATTATTTGAGCGAGAGTTTCTCGGATGAGTTGGTTGACTTTATCGATGCGTTTTGACATAAGGTTGGGTTATTATTTAATTGATGAACTTTGGATTAATTTTATAATTTTGTAAATAAATCATGCTGTTCGTGAACGATAGTGATAAATCTTAATTTTTAAATTTAAAATATCTGAATGGCGAAGTTTAAAAATTTAGATTTTGAGTTTATTTAAAAATTACAAAATTAAAAATTTTATTTATTAACAAATCGCTATTTATTAGGTAAGCTTAATTTACATAAAGATTAACTCACGGTATGCATATAGCTATAAATTGTGCGGATTTAGATCACAATCGAATTGATGGAACCAGAGTCTATATCAAAAAATGTTTGGACTATTTTGGCTCTTTTGATAATCATAGTGTCTTTACTTTATACCACAAAACGAAATTTAATCCAGAGTTAAAGCCGAAAATGTATTCTAATTATCAAGATGAGCCAATTCCTTATCCGTTTTGGTGGGTTCAAACTCGATTGGGTTTTGAGCTAAATTATACTTTGCCAGAGGTTTGTTGGATGCCAATTCAGCAAGTTCCTTTTTTGGCTGATCGTAAAACTAAAATTATTATTACTATTCACGATTTGGCTTTTAAATATTTTCCTCAGTATTTTCCTTTGAAAGACCGAATTAAATTAGATTTTTTTACTGAAACGGCGGTTAAACGAGCTGATAAAATAATTGCTATTTCTGAAGCGACTAAAATGGATATTTTAAAATTTTATCCTAAAACTAAAAAAGAAAAAATTAAAGTTATTTATCACGGAGTTGATAAAGAATTTTTTTCTAAAAAAGTTTCGTCAGAAAAAACAAAAAAAATTTTTAAAAAACATGGAATTAAAAATGATTATTTGTTATATGTGGGGGCTTTACAGCCTCGAAAAAATTTAGAAATTTTAGTGGAGGCTTTTGAAAAACTAAAAAAAGCTGGGAATAAAAAAATTCAATTAGTTTTAGTCGGAGCACCAGCTTGGAAAACGGAAAAGCTTCTAGCGAGAATTGAAAATTCTAAATTTAAAAAAGATATAATTTTAACTGGAAAAGTTAGCTTTGAAGATTTGCCGATTCTTTATCAAAAGGCTAAGGTTTTTGTTTTTCCGTCCTTATATGAAGGGTTCGGAATTCCTATCCTAGAGGCCTGGGCGAGTGAAGTTCCTGTAATTGTAGCTGATAATTCTAGTTTGAAAGAAATTGGCGGAGAAGGGGTTTTGAAGTTTAAAGCTTCGGATTCAAACGAATTATTAGAAAAAGTAAACATTTTATTAAAACGTGGTATAATAAAAGAAGAATTAATCAAAAAAGGGACAAAAAAATTAAACGAATTTAGTTGGGAAAAATGTGCTCGAGAAACTTTGGGATTTATTAAAAGTTAGATAAAAGCTTTAAAAAAATAATATGAAAATACAAGAAAAAGTTTTGCTTAAAAATTATTCTACTTTCAAAATCGGAGGGCCTGCAAAATATTTCACTGAAATTAAAAGTTTGGATGATCTCAAGGACGCTATTAAGTGGGCGAAAAAAGAAAAAGAAAAATTTATGATTTTAGGAGGAGGAAGTAATATTTTATTTAACGATCAGGGATTCGATGGTTTGGTCATTCGAATGACCAACAATCAAATAAAATTAGTTGATAAAACGAGTATTTCTTCTGAGGCGGGTGCAACTTTAGCGGATTTAGTTGCTTTTTCGGGTGAAAATAATTTGACTGGCTTGGAATGGGCAGCCGGAATTCCAGGAAAGGTTGGCGGAGCGATTAGGGGGAATGCGGGGGCTTTTGGTTCTGAAATTAAAAATACCGCAAAAGAAATAATTTATTTTAATTTAGAAAAATTGACAGAAGAACATTGCAATAATGAAGAATGTCAATTCGATTATCGGCAAAGTGTTTTTAAGGAATTTGACCATAAGATAATCTGGCAAGCTCTTTTCGAATTAAAACCAGCTGGTGAAATTGATGTTAAAAAATCTATTAAAGAAACAATTAAAAAACGTCAAGAAAAACATCCCTGGTTAGTTGGAGCTGGATCGGCTGGTTCAATTTTTAAAAATCCGGTTGTTGATAAAAATTTAATCAAAACCTTTGAGCAAGAAAAAGGTGTTCGTTGTACTGACAATAAAGTTCCAGCTGGTTGGTTGATTGATATGTGTGATTTGCGAGGGTATCAAATTGGTGGAGCGCAAGTAAGCGATAAACAGGCAAATTTTATTTTAAACGTTGATAATAGTAGTGCAGAAAGTATTGTGATTTTGATTAGTATTATTAAGCAGAAGGTACGAAATACCTTTGGAGTGCAACTCGAAGAAGAAGTCGAAATCGTCGGGTATTGAGACTTGAATGTTTGGTATACTTCTTTGTTGAAATTTCCGCTTTTCGCTCGACGTATCAACTCAATACGTCTCGCTCAATGCTCAATTTCGCCTCGAATTATACTCAAACATTCAAGTCTCCGGTTTCTTTTTTTAAATTGCACTCAAATTTTAAATTTCGGATGTTTTGAATGATTTAATTTTGAATTAATTTTGTAATTTTGTAATTTTATAAATAAATCTTAATTTTTAAATTCAAAACAGCTTGATTGCGAAGTTTAAAAATTAGAATTTAGAATTTATTTAAAAATTATAAAATTATAAAATTACAAAGTGTTCTTGGGTGAAAATTGTAGATACTTTTATTATTTTAATCGTATTAATTTAATAGGGATAAGCTAAAGAATTTTTAATCATTAATACAAAAAAGATGAAAATCAGAGAATATTTGGGGGAGGTTGAGTTGAATCCGGAGGAGCGAAAATATTTGATTAAAAAAATAGAAAAAATTAAAGAAAGTATTTTAGTAAACTGTAAAGAAGATGAGATTTTAGCGGAATTGAGAGTTAATCAAGATAAGAAAAAGGAATGGTCTTTGGATGTTAGTTTTAAAGTTCCTAAGAATATTTTTCAAGCTACTCAAAAAGGATTTGGTTTAACTGAAGTAATGGATGAAATTGAAGAAATTTTAGTTCGACAAATTTTACGGAAAAAAGAAAAAATTCAGGACCTTAGAAAGAGGGGAAGTCGGTCAATCAGAAAGAAAAGAACGATAGACGGGAATGCGAGATTTTGAAATTAGTTTGCAAAGTTAAAAGCTCAGAAAGTCTGCAAGGTTCACAAAATTGAACTTCTGGATTCCCGCCTCCGCGGGAATGACAAACGAAGTAGATCGTGAAGTTTATAAAGTTTTTTGTTTTGAGTAATTTTTTTAGTGGTCTCTACAGAGACTACTATGGTAGTCACTATGATAGTCACTAAAGTTATTATAAAAAAATTCAACCCCGTCAGTGTTCTGGCGGGGTTTTTGGATTAAAGGCGATCAACGTATTCGTTGAAAAAGTCTATTGGAACATAAAGAACGTCAGTTATCTTTGGAGCTTCATCATTTTTTGCTAAAGAGTACTGGTTTTCAATTCTTGGAATTGGATTGTCAGAAGGCTCAATATTATTCCAAAAATATTCTTGGTTTTCGATTGGTTCTATGAAATTAAATTCACCTGTTAAAAGAGGGTATAAGTCTCCATAGACAACTTCTTTTGTCCATGTGCCAGAATTGTCGTTTATCTTTTTGATAATTCTGAGTTTTTTTCTTTTTTCCTCCTTTTCTTTTTCCTCTTTTTCCCAAAGAAAGGCAACAATTATTATAATAACAATAATAAATGAAGTGAAACTCATCCAAAATAATTGATTTTCCATCTTTTTATCTTCTCTGTAAATTAGTTTAAGGTGCTGTTTTGATGAAGTTAAAGATTAACAATAATAACCTAGGAAGTCAATAAAAACGTCTTTTGTTGTTAATAATAAATTAAAAAGGTATACTTTTTTGTTTTTTTAAAATCTTTATTATCTATCGTTCAATTTGTAATTACCGTTTTTAATTTTGTTATTTCCGACTCACCTTGTCATTCCCGCGGAGGCGGGAATCCAGAAAGAGAAATGATGAGCTTGAATTGCCTGGATTCCCGCCTCCGCGGGAATGACAAAAAAGTATAAATTGAAAATTAGATATTGTAAATTGCCTTGCTTCGCCGTAGCTTTAGCGAAGGTGGGTTTATAAATTACAAATTATAAATTACAAATTGCTTAAATAAAAAAACTGCTCGAGATGAGCAGTTTTTTGTTTAAGAGTTATTAGCTTCTAATTTTTCGCCAGATTTTTTTGCCAATCCAGTAGATGACTCCTAGGAAAAGTAAGAATGGAATTAGAGAGGGGATGCCAACCACAATGAATCGAATGGCTCCGTCGACAAAATCTTGAAGATTGTTGATTAAATTGTTGAAAGCTTTTTTAGTCACTTGCCAAGGGCGCCAATCATTTTGAACGGGCGTGAGTTCAATGTCTTCGCTTAAGCTAACGGTGATGGTGGACATATCGGTTTGAGAATCCATAAATCTAATTTGGCCTGATAGTCTTTCAATTTCGCCTCGAACCCTGGAAACTTGTTGAGTGACCGCTAAAACATCTTTGATTTCTCCGGCTCGATCTAAAATTTTAATGAAGCTTTGTTCCTCTGCTTTTTTATTTTTTAGCTGAGCTTGAAGATCAGTGTAGCGTTCTGTGACGTCTCGGCCGGTGGTAGATTCGGAGATGACTTGAGTGGCGACTTGTTTAATTTGAGCAATGGTAGCTTCAAATTTTTCGACAGGGACTTTGATGACGATATTTCCACTTTTTTGTCCCTTCGTCCTTTCATAAAAATTAGTAGAAAAAACTTCGCCGTTTTCGCCTTTAGCAATAGCGCTAATTTCGTTAGCGGCTTTTTCGGTGTTTTCTATTTTTAAAGTTAAGTCACCATTTTTAATGACTTTTTTTTCTACGGTAATTGATTCTGGGGAGGCGGCTTGGTTTGAGCCAGTGTTGTAATTATAAGATTTATCGCTATCAGTCATTTCTCTTGATCCGATATTATTTTCTGAGAGTGTCATTTCATCACTAAATGTTCGAGAGGAATTAAGTGATCCCTTTTGAATTGAAAACTGATGGGAAGATTTGTTAGTAATCATTCCAAAGATAATCCAAAGAATGAAGATTCCCAAAACTATTCCAATTATTTTAGCAATTGGTTTAATCTTTTCAATAATTTTTTTCATTTTGTTTTTTAATATTTAATTTAACTTAATTTAATCCAGTTTAACCTTTTTTCTTAAATGTTTCAAGTTTTTCTCAGTCGAACTGATTTATAAGTTTGACCGAGGGGCACTTTTTTATTGAAATCATTGACATTATAAACTAAGTTTATTAAAATATAAATGTATTTCCTGACACAGCTTTCAAGGTCGATGTCGCGGGACATTTTAAAAAATATCTCGAAAGGAAAGTAAGTTTACAATTAGAATTAACTTGGTAGAAATGGCAGAAGAAATGGATCAAGAATTTTTGGACTTTATTGTAAAGTCTGTTGTTGATAATCCTGAAGAAGTTAAAATCGAACGAACTATCGACGAACGTGGAGTGCTTTTGACTTTGACTGTTAGTCCTCAAGATATGGGGATGATTATCGGTCGTCAAGGTTCTACAGCCAAGGCCATTAGAACTCTTTTGAGAGTAGTTGGAGCAAAGAATGATGCTCGAATTAATCTTAAGATTAATGAGCCAGAAGGATCAGAACGAAAATTTGAAAAAAAA
>CAZXUS010000010.1:26057-40045 GCA_964643985.1 uncultured Bdellovibrionales bacterium
AATTAATCTTAAGATTAATGAGCCAGAAGGATCAGAACGAAAATTTGAAAAAAAAGTTGAAGAAGGTTCTGAGGTTGTTGATGAAAAAGCAGAAGAAGCTGAAAAAAGTATTGATGATATCGTTAATGACATCAAATAAGTTTCAAGAATCCATTTGAAGTCTCATCTTCGTTACGAAAGCTTCAAAATTTAAGTGAAAAAAATGAAGAATGAGGAGGTATATCGGTGATATATCGACGAGTTCTGAATTTTTTGTAGCAGAATTTTGGAGGTTGCAGTAGAAGATTGAGGCTTTAAAGAGGTTTAAGACTTTAAAATATTCAAAAACCGTGTTAGTATTTGTTTTGCTAGACGCGGTTTTTGTTGTTTATTAAACTTAAAAGAATGAATTTTCATATAGTAACAATTTTCCCAGAAGTTTTTGAAAAATATTTTCAAGTGGGGATAATGGGGCGAGCTCAGGAAAATAAAAAAATTAAAGTTGAGCTGTATAATCTTCGAGATTATAGTCAAAATAAACATCGCAAAGTGGATGACACTCCTTACGGAGGTGGGCCAGGAATGGTAATGGCAGTTCAGCCGATTGTAGATTGCGTGATGGAAATCAAGAAAAAAATCCAAGAAAAAAATCCTAAAATTTTAAAGGAAGAAATTAAAATAGTTTTATTATCGGCCAAAGGAGAAAAATTTAATCAAAAAAAAGCGGTTCAATATAAAAAGTTTAAACATTTGATTTTAATTTGCGGACGCTACGAGGGAGTGGACGAAAGAATTATCGATTTTGTCGCTGATGAAGAAATTTCTGTCGGGGAATATATTTTGAGTGGTGGAGAACTTCCGGCGATGACCGTTGTTGATGTAGTTAGTCGTTTGATACCTGGAGTTTTGGGAAATGAAAAATCTTTAGAATCAGAGAGTTATGACTCGAATGGTTTTCAGGCTGATTTTCCGGTCTATACTAAACCAGAAAAATTTGGCGAATGGGAAGTGCCAAAGGTTTTGTTAAGTGGAAATCATGGGGAGATTGAGAAGTGGAGAGAGGGGAAAAGGGAGAGTAATTAGTCAATGGTAATTAGTCACCAAGAATTTTCAAGATAATTGTTTTGAATCATGATCTTATAAATATTCAATATTCAATACCCATTCAATATTCAATTTTTTAATATTCAATGTAAATTATTGAAAATTGAGTTGTGGGATGTTGAATAGGCATTAAGAGTTGGAGAGATAAAAAAAGAGAATAGTTAGTTGATTGTAATTGGGCAGCGGTCATCCAGAATCTTTGAGAGAATTGTTTTGATTGCCGATTGCTAATGACTGATGACTTCTGTATTTCGATGTTTTTATTAACCTTTTCGAGGAAAAACTTTATCGATTAGTTTAACTTTAAAAACCAAACTTTGAAACAAAAAACAATAAAAAAAGTTGATCCATTTTTGCTTGCAATAGTTTTAATTTTGCTAGTTTTTGGTTTAGTGATGATTTCTTCAGCCGGAATTATTTTTTCCAATGTTCGTTTTGGAGATGCTTATCATCTTTTTAAAAGGCATTTTCTTTATGGAATTATAATTGGACTGCCGAGTCTTTATTTAGTTTCTAAAATTCATTATAAATTTTGGCAAAAAATAGCGTTGTCTTTTTTCGTAATTACTTTAGCTTTACTAGGACTAGTTTTGATTTCAGGAATTGGAGTTAGCTATCAAGGCGCTAGCCGTTGGATTAATTTAGGGCCGATTAGTTTTCAGCCAACTGAAATTGCTAAAATTGCTATGATTGTTTATCTAGCGGCCTGGTTGACTAGTAAGGGTTCTAAAATTAGAGATTTTAAGGAAGGGCTGGTTCCTTTTTTGATGATTTTAGGTGTGACTGCTTTTTTAATTATCAGTCAGCCGGATATTGGAACTTTAGGCGTGATTGTAATGACTTCGTTGACGATGTTTTTTATCTCGGGAGCGCCAATAAGATATATATTTGGGATTTTATTAGGAGGATTGGCGACAGTGGCTTTGCTCATTAAAATCGAACCTTATCGAATGAATCGATTGACGGCTTTTTTGGATCCTAGTATTGATCCGCAAGGAATTAGTTATCAAATAAATCAAGCTTTATTGGCGGTTGGTTCGGGCGGAATTTTTGGGTTGGGACTTGGACAGAGTCGTCAAAAATATAATTATCTTCCGGAGCCGGTAGGGGATAGTATTTTTGCCATTATTTCGGAAGAGCTGGGAATGATTGGGGCGATTGTTTTGGTTTGTTTTTTTATTGCTTTTGCTTTGCGTGGTTATCGAATTGCTCGATATGCTCCAGATGAATTTAGTCGATTAGTGGCGGTTGGAATTACTTCTTGGATTGTTTTTCAGGCTTTAGTGAATATTATGTCGATTCTTAAATTAATGCCTTTGACTGGAATTCCTTTGCCGTTTATTAGTTATGGCTCGACTTCTTTGGTTTTTACTTTAGTGGGAATTGGAATTTTATTGAATATCTCGAAACACGCGAAAATGTAAAAATTTGATAATTTTTACATTTAAGAAACAAGATACAAGGATGCAAGAAATAAACAAATTTCGATCAAAGGCAGATTCGTCTATGGCGAAAATTTAAGTAAGCAAACCTCTGGATTCCCGCCTTCGCGGGAATGACATGTCTAATCTTTTTTAATTGAAAATTAAATCATTGAAAATTTATTGCCCGTCTCGCGTCGCTTGCCGAGGCGGAAAAATTGTAAATTGGTTTATTGTAAATTAAGCTTTTCAAAAACTTTTTCTTGAAATTAACCGAATTCTGGTGTAGACTTCTTTTGTTAACCATAATCATCTTTAAAAATGGGCTTATTGGACAGATTTTTTGGCAATGCCAATGAAAAAGAGTTGAAAAAATATCAGGAGATTGTTGAAAAAATTAATTTACTTGAAGATCAGTTCAAGGATTTTTCTGATGAGCAAATAAAAGAAAAAACCAAAGAACTTCAGAAAAAAATAAAAGAAAATGATGATTTGAATTTAATTTTACCAGAAGCCTTTGCAAATTGTCGAGAAGCGGGAAGTCGAGTTTTGAATGAACGAGCCTTTGATGCTCAATTAATGGGAGCGATGGCTTTGCATGATGGTAAAATTTCAGAAATGAAAACCGGAGAAGGAAAGACCTTGTCGGCCGTTTTGGCAACTTATTTGAATGCTTTGAGCGGAAAAGGGGTTCATGTTGTGACGGTTAATGATTATTTATCAAAACGAGATGCTAATTGGATGGGGCAAGTTTATGATTTTCTAGGTTTATCGGTTGGTTGTATTGCTCATGATTCTTCTTTTGTTTATGAGCCTAATAAAATTGATGAAAATGAAGTTAGTATTGAAGAAGAAAATTTAGTGCCAGTTTCTAGAAAAGAGGCTTATGGGCTCGATATTACTTATGGAACTAATAATGAATTTGGTTTCGATTATTTGCGAGATAATATGGCGCAAAGTGAAGAGCAAATGTCACAACGAGCTTTGAATTTTGTGGTGGTGGACGAAGTTGATTCAATTTTAATTGATGAAGCCAGGACACCTTTGATTATTTCTACGGCTGATGCGGAATCTACCGGACTTTATGAGCAATTTGCGAAAATTGTTCCGCAACTAAAAGAAGGGGAAGATTTTAATTTAGATGAAAAATTGAAATCAACGGATTTAACTCAGGAAGGAATTTCCAAGGTAGAAAAATTATTGGGGATTGATAAGCTATTTGAAACTAGTCGAACTCGCTATGTTCATCATTTAGAGCAGGCCTTGAAAGCTAATGTTATCTTTCAAAATGACCGAGATTATGTAGTTAAAGAGGGGGAAATTATGATTGTGGATGATTTTACTGGTCGATTGATGCCAGGTCGACGTTATAGCGAAGGTTTGCATCAAGCCATTGAAGCCAAAGAAGGAGTTGAGATTCAACGAGAATCAAGAACCTTAGCTTCGATTACTTTTCAAAACTATTTTCGAATGTATGATAAAATTTCAGGAATGACTGGAACTGCTTTAACTTCAGCTGAGGAGTTTGATAAAGTTTATAAACTAGAAGTAGTTCAAATTCCCACTAATAAACCGATGACTAGACAGGATTTGCCAGACGTGGTTTATAAGAATGAAAAAGGAAAATTTAACGCCATTGTTGAAAAAATTAAAGAGTCGAGAGACACTAGAAGACCAGTTTTAGTAGGAACGGTGGCCATTGAAAAATCAGAAGCTTTGTCAGAGGCTTTGTCAAAAGCAGGAATTCCGCATTCAGTTTTGAATGCTAAAAATCACGAGAAAGAAGCTCAAATTATTGCTGATGCTGGAAAAATTGGTTCTGTGACGATTGCTACTAATATGGCTGGTCGAGGAACTGATATTAAATTAGGAAAAGGTGTGAAGGAATTAGGTGGACTATATATTATTGGAACAGAACGGCATGAAGCTCGACGAATTGACAATCAATTAAGGGGACGATCAGGACGACAAGGCGATCCAGGGATTAGTCAGTTTTATGTTTCTTTGGAAGATGAATTGATGCGACGTTTTGGAGGAGATCGAATGTGGGCCTTGATGGATAAATTAGGATTACCTGATGATCAACCGATTGAAAATGGAATTATTTCTAAATCAATTGAATCAGCGCAGTCCAAAATTGAAGGACATAATTTTGATATTCGAAAACAAATTTTGGAGTATGATGATGTGGTTAATAAACAACGAGAAGTCATTTATGGGCGACGAAGAAAGGTGCTTGGAAAAGCCGAAATTAAGACTGAAATTTCAGATATTTTAAAAACAGAAGTAGAAAATATTGTTAGTGCTCATACTTCTGAAGAACTAGAAGAGCGTTGGAATACCAAAGAGATTCAAGAAGAAATCGAAGTTTTAGTGGGCAAACAAGATGGTTTAAAAATCCAGCTTTCTAAAATCAAAAAATCTCGAGAATATGGTTCTAGCGAGGTCAAAAAAAGTGCTATGATGGATTATGTTTCTCAACTTCTCAAAGAAGAATATGGTCAGAAAGAGCAAAAAATAGGAGAAGAAATTTTTCGTAAGATTGAAAAAGAAGTTTATTTAAAAACCATTGATCAATATTGGATGGAGCATTTAGATAATTTGACTCACTTGAGAGATTCTACTAATTTACAAGGTTATGGGCAAAAAGATCCCTTGATTGAATACAAAAAAAGTGGTTTTCAATTGTTTCAAAATTTATTAGCTGGAATTAATCATTCTATGATTAAAACTTTTTTTAGAATTCAGCCAGTAGAAAAGCAACCTGTTCCAACTCCTCAGGCAGTGGTTCAAAATTTACAATTTAGCGGAGGGGATACACCTAAGCAATTTCAAGGGACTGATAATAAGAAAAAGATTTTGCAACCGGTTAAAAAAGGCGTGCAAGTTAAAAGAAATGATCCTTGTCCATGCGGAGCGAAGAAGGCGAATGGACAGCCTAAGAAATATAAACAATGTTGTGGTAAGAATTAGTATTTAGTATTGAGTATAGAGTATTTAGTATAAGCGGGCTGAAGCCCGCTTTTTTGTGGGTAAATAAAAATCCTGTTTTGCAAGTGGTTCTGCAAAACAGGATTTTTTAGGGCAATGCCTTAAATCAGGCGGCCAGAGTGCGGGTGATGATGTTGTAAACCTCTTGGGTGTATTGAGTAATGCCCTTGAGGTCATCAAAACCTTCACAAATTTCCAGAATTTGTTTAATTCTGGGGGTTTCTAAATTTAATTTGCCGCGAAGAACGAGACAGGGATTCATGATGCTAATGGCCTGATTTTCTCTCCCATTTAATCCAGAGGCACCGAATCCCCATTCAATGTCATCAATGACGACGCTGATGGATCCTGCCCGTTTACCTTCATCAGGGTTGCGACTGGCGGCCGAGCAGGGGTCATTGTTTTCAAACTGACAGGTCAGTTTCTCCTCGACTAGACGGTTACAGTTTTTGTCAAAGCCTGGTTTTGGATCAAAGGTTGTTCCGATAACTGCTTTAAGCCAGGGAAACGGGTAAAGCTGTCTGGGCCAGACGGCGAAAGCAAAAGCTTTTCTTTCGGGAACTGCGATGAGGCCGTTGCCCTGCATGATCTTAAAAGTTTGCTCAGCGGTTTTCAGCATTTCATGTTGTAGTCTGGAATCGGGTTGTAAAAAATTAAAATAACTCACGGTTGTCTCCTCGATATTTTGGCTTTCCTCCCGGAAGCCTGGTTTATGTTAGGTACTGCATTTGGATGTTAATTAAAGCATTTTTTTGGTTTTTAGTCAAGAATGAGTTGTTCTTTAAAATGAAACGACCCATGTTGCGATTAGGCGACAGGGGTCGTTTTTTTTGAAGGCAATTGCTTTCAGTGATTTTAAAAACAGGGTCGACAGGTTAAGCTTCCATTGAGCAGAGAGCTTAATGAAAAAGAACTTTTTGGTAGCCCCATTTTCTGGAGACGCTCTCTTAATTGGAGACTGAAAGGAGTGTCGGTTTTTCGGCGTGAAGTTGAAAACTTTTTCTTAGCTTCATCTTCTAATTCCAGAAACACTCCTGCAGTGGATATTTCCATTTCCCAGGCTATGATTTTGGCAATTTCATTGAGATCAATTTCTTTATTAGCTAATTTGACTGTTTTCATTTTAATCTTCCTCCCGTAAGATTGTTGATAAAAAGGTACTGCAATAACGTTATATTTAAGCAAAATTTTGTGGGTTGGTCAAGGCTTCTGGCAATTAAAGTTAAATAGTTTTATAATTATGGTAAAATATGATTAGTTAATTTTTAAATTTTGGAAGAAGAATGTTCTAGATTTAAAAATTAGAATTTATTTAAAAATTATAAAATTAAAAATTAAAAATTTTAAACTTGAACATCGTCGAAGAAATTAAAAAATTTGTTGAAATCGAATGTCGAAAACCAACTAGTAAATATGGTTTTGAGCCGTTTGAAAATCATTTTGTGCCAATGGTTGAGTGGGCGGAGAAATTGTCGGAGGAACTAGGTGGAGACAAGGAGGTAGTTTTAGTTGCTGCTTGGTTGCATGATATTGGCTCAATTATTGTGGGGCGAAAAGACCACCATTTAACGGGAGCCAAGATCGCCGAGAAAAAACTAGTCGAACTTGATTATCCTAAAATAAAAATTGAATTAGTGAAAAAATGCATCTTGAATCATCGAGGTTCTCGCAATGATGAAAGGGAGAGTTTGGAGGAAAAGATTGTAGCCGAAGCGGATGTGATTAGTAATTTTGATAATATCGAAGGGATTTTTAAGGCGGCTTTTAGCTATGAAAATAAAAATCAACAGGAAGCGAGAAGGGCTGTCTTGGAAAAATTAGAGCGGAAATGGAAACAACTTCATTTTGAGGAATCGAGGAAAATGTTGAAACCAAAAATAGAAGCGGTTAGATTGCTATTCGGAAATTAGTCATCGGCAATTAGTCATTAGTCATCAATTCTAGTTTGGTGTGTTTGCTAATGACTGATGACTGGTGACGGATTACTTAAAATTTTCAATTTTTAAAATAATGCTTTCTTTTAAGAAAAGTCTTCTATTTATCGCTATCTTTTTGTTGATAATCTTGATTGTTCAACTTTTTTTATCATGGCCATTGAAAGAAAAAGTTCCGTTGCAGGTTAATTTTTTGGATGTTGGGCAGGGTGATGCGATTTTAATAAATTATCAAGAACAATATCAAATTTTAATTGATAGCGGGGTTGGTAGTAAAAAAATCTTAAGCGAATTGAGCAAAACGATGCCGGCTCAAGACCGTTTTATAGAAATAGTAATTGCTACTCATTATGATAAAGACCATATCGGAGGAATGGAAGCGGTTTTGGGAAATTTTAAGGTCGGTTTATTTTTGGATAATGGACAAGTCTCAGAAACTGATATTGCAACAACTTTAATTGATTTATTAAAAAATAAAGAAATTAATCAACAGGCAATCAAAGAAGATTCTCGAATTGAGTTTGGCGAAGATTTAGTTTTGAATTTTTTTAATCCAGACGGAGAGAATTGGAATGGTAACGAAAATTCGGTGGTAGCTCGGTTGGATTTTGGGGAAAATTCTTTTTTATTCACGGGAGATGCGGGGTTTAAGGCAGAAAAAGATTTACTTCAAGATGGCCATAATTTGGATGTGGATTGGCTAAAGGTTGGTCATCATGGTTCTAAAAATTCTAGTGGAGCGGATTTTTTAGAGAAAATTTCTCCTGAAAAAGCCATTATTTCAGTTGGAAAAAATTCCTATGGTCATCCAACTAAAGAGACTTTAGATCGGCTTGAATTAGTCGGGGCGGAAATTTTTAGCACTTTAGAAAAAGGAACAATAGAGGTGGATTGTTGGCAAGAAAAGGAGTGCGTGTTGAATTAGTTTTAAATTTACAAGTTAAAGAGACAAGACACAGGAACACTCACCTTTGCTAAAGTTACGGCGAGGCAAGCAAGAAACAAGGTTGCAAGGACACAAGACACAAGATACAAGAAACAAACAAATTTCAAATTAAAATATTTAAATTAAAAACAAAAAATCTTCGATTTTTTAAGTTTGTTTATTTTAATTTGAGTTTTTTAATTTGTTTGTATCTTGTGTCCTTGCTTCTTGTTTCTTCTTGAATTTTTTATGTTATAATATTTTTAATAAATATTAACGAGATTATTTTTGAATAATTTGTTCTGAGATAATTTCAAGTTATTTTTATGAAAAAAATTAAAATTGCTTTGTTGTCCGGGGGGTTGTCAGAAGAGCGAGAAGTTTCATTGAAGACAGGCGAGAAAATTTTTCAAGCTTTGGATAAAAATAAGTATGAAATTTTTCAGTATGATCCAAAAGTTGATCTGAAAAAATTTATTAAAGATGCTTTTGATAAAAAAATTGAATTAGTTTTCCCCGCTTTACACGGACCCTATGGAGAAGATGGAACTTTACAGGGAATGTTGGATATTTTAAAAATTCCTTATCTTTTTTCGGGTTGTTTAGCGAGTGCTTTGGCGATGAATAAATTTAAAACTAAAAGAATTGTTGAGAATTTTGGCGTTAAAGTAGCCCGAGATTTGATTATTGATAAAAATCAAGGATACGATGTTGATAGAATTGTAAATTGTTTAAATTTGCCAATTGTGGTTAAGCCTATTGAGTTGGGATCTTCAGTAGGAATTAGTATTGTTAAAAATAAGAAAGAACTTCAGGAAGGAATTAAAGAGGCTTTGAAATATGGAGAAGTTTTACTGGAAGAATTTATAGCTGGACGAGAATTAACGGTGGCTGTTTTGGGGAATGAAGATCCTAAAGCCTTGCCGGTGATTGAAATTAAGCCAAAAAAATCAGAATGGTTCGATTATAAAGCTAAATATGAAAAGGGAGCTTCAGAAGAAATTTGTCCTGCTTTAATTCCCGAAGAATTAAAGGAAAAAATTCAAGAAATTACTTTAAAAGTTTTTCAAGCGATTGGTTGTCGAGATTTAGCTCGAGCTGATTTTATTTATAACAAAAAAAACAAAAAACTTTATTTTTTAGAAATTAATACTATTCCTGGTATGACTGCGACTTCCTTGGCGCCTCAAGCTGCAAAAGAATATGGCTTGGATTTTCCGGAATTTTTGGATCGACTAATAGAATTGGCGATGAAGAGAGCCAGGAAAAGGTAATATTTCTTGAATCATTCAAGGCTTTCGTTTCCTCGGAGGTTTGCCGAGGTGGAGAATGATTTGCCTGCCTGCCGGTAGGCAGGGATTTTGAAATTTTTAAAACTTGAATTTGGTAGCTATCTTTTGACACAAAATCTTTAATATTTATTTAAAACGTGTTATTATTTAGTTATTATGGATTTAAAAAGATATCGTGGCGAAGGAGGTTGTGCGCCACGGGACAATCAAAAAGGGTCAAAAGAAGAGTCTGAAAATAGATTTGTCATTCAAAAAAATCAGGCTAACGGTTTTCATTTTGATTTTAAATTGGAAATAAGAAACAAAGATAATAAAATTAGCACAGTGCATTCTTGGCTTATTCCTAAAAATATTCCCCTAGAACCGGAAGTTAAGCGTTTGGCGATAAAAGTTGATAAGGAAGCCTTGAATTTTAATCAGGAAATTGATGAGAAAGATATTAAGGAAGGTCGATTACAGATTTGGGATAAAGGGCGCTGGGGGTTGATGAGAGGAAGTCTAGAAAGCGGGGCAATTTCTTTTAATTTGTTTGGAGAAATAGTTAAAGCGCGTTATACTATTCAGAAATTAGCGGATAATAAAAGTAAAAATCAAAAAAACCACTGGGTTATTTGGCGAGTGGTGGGATATTAATAAGGTATTAAAATGGAAAAGCAAAAAGAATCAAAAGAGAGCCAGAAAAAATCAGTTAAAGCCGAAAGTAGTGCTCAGGAGAAAAAACCAATTAAAAAAGGATTGATGCATTCGGACGTCGGTAAGAATATCGCGGCGATTATTTTGATAGTTTTTTCTTTGTTGTTTTTATTAAGTTTGTTCGGACAAGCCGGCGTTGTCGGGGGTTATATTGATAAAGTATTAAGTCTGAGTTTCGGTTGGGGTAGATTTTTGTTGCCAGTTTTGTTGTTGGTTTTAGGCTTTGTTTATTTTAGAAAATACGATAAGTATCGATATTATTTAACAACAATTGGGGCAACTTTATTTTTATTTTTTTTAGTGGCAATTTTACATAGTTTTTATTCTTTAGATGAAATGTTGGCAATAGCCAAAAATGGAAGGGGCGGTGGATTTATCGGTTTTGCTATAGCTTATGTTTTGGTCAAATATCTAGGTCTTTTGTCGGGTTTGATTTTAGCAGGAGGTATATTTTTAATTGGTTTAATTTTAACTTTCAATTTTCCGTTATCTAAACTTTTTTCAAGAATCAAAGAATGGTTTTTGATTTTTATTTCTAAAATTAAGGCCGGCAAAGTTATCAGTGAGAAAAAGATGATGATTAAAAAAGCAGAAAAAACCAATATCAAAGAAGACTCGATTAAGTTTGCTAATGAAAAAAATGAAGCCGAAAAAGAGGAAAGTCGCAAATCAAAATCTTCAATTGAAGTTTGCAAAAATAATAAATTTGAAAAAACAGGAATACAAAAAAAACTAGGTAATTGGAAGTTTCCTCCTCTAAATATCCTACAAGATCCCAAGAAAACTGATAAGCCAAAAAATTTAGACGAGAAGGCGGAATTGATCGTTAGAACCTTAGCTGATTTTGGAATTGATGTTTATTTTAAGGGTTATAATGTCGGTCCTTCTATGGTTCAATATACTTTTCAACCAGAGAAGGGCGTTCGATTAAATAAGATTGTGGCTTTACAAAACAATTTAGCAATGGCGCTAGAGACTTCGTCAATTAGAATTGAAGCTCCTATTCCCGGAAAGTCTTTAATTGGAATTGAAGTACCTTTAGCTCAAGAATATAAAAGTGAAGTTCGAATAAAATCTGTTCTAGAAAGTGCTGATTTTCAAGAAAGTGAATCTAATTTAACGATTGTTTTAGGACAGGATGTTTACGGAAGTTTCGTTTTAGCTGATATAAAAAAAATGCCTCATTTAATGGTGGCCGGAGCTACTAATACTGGTAAAAGTGTTTGCATTAACACTATTTTAGCCAGTTTGCTTTATCAAAATTCACCAGAAACTTTAAAATTATTATTAATTGATCCAAAAAGAGTTGAGTTGAATTTTTATAACGGTATTCCGCATTTAGCTAGCCCTGTTATTGTTGATCCATCTAAGGTGGTAAAATCTTTGCAATGGGCCGTTAATGAGATGGAGGGACGCTATGAATTATTAGAAGAAACCGAAGTTAGAGACATTGAATCTTTTAACAATAAAGTTAGAAAGGGTAAAAAACGTAAAGTGGAGGAGGAAGAAACCGGCAAGATGATTTATAAGGATTTAGAGATTATGCCTTATATCATAATTGTTATTGATGAACTTAATGATTTAATGATGTCACATGGCAAGGAGGTTGAAGCCTTAATAGTTCGATTAGTTCAAAAAGCTCGAGCAGTGGGATTGCATGTTATTGTTTCTACTCAAAAGCCAACCGTGGAGGTTATTACTGGTCTAATGAAAGCTAATATCACCACTCGAATTGCCCTGAAAGTTGCTACTCAGGTTGATTCTCGAACTATTTTAGATAAAATGGGAGCGGAAAATCTGTTAGGAAATGGAGATATGTTGCTTTCGGACAGTGGCGCTGATAAAATGAAACGAATTCAAGGAGCCTATATTTCAGACGAAGAAACGGCTCGATTGGTTAATTTTATAAAAGGGGAGGCCGAGAGACAAAAAATGAGTGAACATGATACTACTACAGATTCTCTAACTGAATATTTAGATAAATCGGGTGGGAAGCAAACTTCTTTTGTTTCAGGAGTATTTGGAGGCGGTGATGATCGGAGAGATGATTTTTTTGAAGATGCTAAGCAACTAGCTATTAATTCAGGCGGATTATCAGCCTCTGCTTTACAACGGAGATTTCAAATCGGTTTTCAAAGGGCTTCTAGAATTATTGATGAATTAGAACAGGAGGGATTTTTAGGACCTAAAAATGGTTCAAAACCCAGAGAGGTTATTGGACAAATGGAGGATGATTTGAGTGAATAGTGAAGGAAGAGTGATTTTTGTTTTTAATTTCCTTTGGGGGAAACCAGAGGGTTTTATTCATTGATAAAATATTTTAATTTATTTTTTAATTTTTTATAATTATGCTATTAGGTGGTTTGCAAAAGTTGACTTTAATTGATTATCCAGGGAAAGTAGCGGCGACTGTTTTTACAATCGGTTGTAATTTTCGGTGTCCGTTTTGTCATAATCCTGAACTGGTTTTTCCTAATTTTGGAGGAACAACTGGTTCGATTTTGGAGCAGGAATTTTTTGATTTTTTAAAAAAACGTCAAGGAAAATTGGATGGAATCTGTATTACTGGTGGAGAACCGACTATTCAAAAAGATCTTTTGGAATTTATGCAAAAAATTAAAGATTTGGGTTTTTTAGTAAAATTGGACTCCAATGGGACTCGGCCGGATATTTTAAAGAAAGCGTATGACAGAAATTTGGTTGATTTTGTAGCGATGGATATTAAAAATTGTTTAGAAAAATATAATCAAACCAATGGTTCCAAAACTGATCTGGAGCGAATAAAATTGAGTGTTGATTTGATTAGAAATTCAGGAAAGGATTATGAATTTCGAACAACGGTAGTTCCGAGTTTGCATTGTGAGGAGGATTTTGATAAAATTGGGATGTGGTTAAAAGGATCTGAAAATTATGCTTTGCAACAATTTCGAGATGAAGGAAAGTTGTTAGATGAAGAATTTGGTAAAAAAATTAAAAATGAAGCTGGTTTGAATTTAGAAAAAATTAAAAAAAAAATAGAAAAATATTTTAAAAAAGTAGAGATTAAATAAAAACTAACAACAAAATTATGAGCAGTATTTACGTGGAGTTGAAAGCTAAGAATACCCCCAGAGTTGTCGATGGTAGTATGAAAAGTGGCAATACTTATATTATTTATGTTAACGAAAATTTTGACTCTAAAAATCGTAATAATTTAAATAGTTTAGTTGATGAATTAAATCATCAATTAGGCAAAGAGGGGATAGAAAAGGTTGAGATGAGAAAAATTGAAAGAGAATTAAATAGACTAGAAATTGGAAAAAGAATAGATATTAGAATTTAGATGAGAATTTATTTAAAAGCTATTACCAGAAGCAGTCGGCAAAAAATTGAAAAAATCTCGGAAGGTGATTATAAGATTTGGGTGCGAGCTATTCCGGAAAAAGGAAAAGCTAATCAAGAAATCATCGAAGCCTTAGCGAGTTATTTTAAAATTGGAAAATCAGAAATTAAAATTGTTGGCGGAAAAACTAGCTCTAAAAAGATTGTTGATCTTGATTTCTAATACCATTTTCAACCAACCACTACCCCTCCAAGTTTTGAAAATTTGGACTGCCCGTCTCGCGTCGCTTGCCGAGGCGGACCCGTCTCGCGTTACTCGCCGAGGCAG